>JBJSWM010000137.1:0-5432 GCA_046085865.1 Pirellulaceae bacterium | reverse complement strand
CCGCGAGCGATCGCTTCCAGTTCTTCCATCCGCTTGATGTACCGTTCCAGCGATTCTCTTCGGGCGCCGGGCCGCGAAGCACTGCAGGCATCTGCGGTGGCCACCAAGAGAGTGTAGGGATACTCGGTCACTAGTTGATCGTGGTGTCCTAAAGCCGCATGGACCACTTCTTCTCGCTCTCCATGTCGCTTCAGCAGATCGGCACCGATTTTGGGGTGGCCTCCTTCCAGTTCGTGATCAGCGGCTTTACCGATATCATGCAGCAGCCCGCATCGGCGAGCGAGTGATCCATCGAGTCCGACTAATTCGGCCATCATGCCAGACAGGAAGGCGACTTCGACGCTGTGGCGGAGTACATTCTGGCTGTAGCTGGTTCGGAAATGGAGGCGTCCGAGCATTTGGAGGACTTTTTCGTGAAGGCCACCAATATTGGTTTCCTCGGCGGCTTCCATCCCCTTTTTTCGGACATACTGATCGATTTCCTTTTCGGTCTGCGCGACGATTTCCTCGATGCGCGTTGGATGGATACGTCCATCGGAAATCAGTTTCTCGAGTGATTGCCGGGCGACTTCTCTCCGGACCGGATCGAAACCGCTGACGATCACCACACCCGGTGTGTCGTCGATGATGATATCGATGCCGGTCGCTTTTTCGAAAGCGCGGATGTTGCGTCCTTCGCGGCCGATGATTCGGCCTTTCATGTCATCGGTGGGGATATCGACCGTGCTGGTGGTGGAATCAGCTGTTTGGGACGATGCATATCGCTGCATGGTGGTCAGGAGGATGTCCTGTGCCTTCTGCTCAGCCGACTCCGCGATGCGCCTTTGGTGTTTGAGAATGACATTCCCCATCTCATTCTGGAGTTCCTGCTCCAGTTTGTTCATCAGTTGCTTTGCGGCTTCATCTCGGGAAAGTCCACTGAGCCGTTGCAGTTCGCCGATCTGCTGCTGATTGAGTCGCTGGAATTCCTCGAGGCGTTTTTGGGTTTCCTCCAGCCTCTCGGTCAGCTTGCGCTGGGTCGTCTCCACGACACGTTCCTGTTTCTTTAGATCGGAGGCCTGCTGTTGAAGCGATTCCTCGCGTCGGATGGTTGCTGTTTCGCGATCGCGGAGAGCGTCTCTGGCCGCCTGGAGATCGGATTCGGCCTTTCTCTGCTGCTCGAGCGATTTGGCCTTGGCTTCCAGCTCCGCTTCCCGAACGACGTTTCCCGCTTCCAGTTTGGCTTGATCGAGCAGCGTTCGGGACTGGGTCCTTGCATCGGCTCCCTGCAGCCTGTTCCAGATGTAGATCGCGACGGCACCCGCGATCGCGGCGGCCACATAGCCGACTCCCTGCAACGACTCATTGGCGGCCAGGGGAAGGCAGTCGGGGAGGTTGTTCCATGGAAATGTCAGAGTTAGCATCGGTACGGACTCCCAGCATCTATCGGTGCTGCTGGCCAACCGAAGTGGCATCCATCATGTTCCTGCAGGGCAGGAAGTCAGGTTCGCAGATCCTTCTCTGGGCGGATTAGGGGGATGATTGACTTCCCCTACCATTTCAACGACACGTTGACGGAGGACAAATTCCTACTCAAGGGCAGGCAGATCCGTTCTGCTCGAATGCCCATGGGCACGACCGCTACCTCCCTGAAATCGGAAGGCAGAATCGGGACTGATCGTGTGAGCGTTATCGGCTGCGTGAATCATCCGAGTCGATGAAGCTCCACTACCGCAGTGGCTTACCTGCACCACCGCGGCGATTCCGAGCCGAGGGGAGTGATCGCGAATCGGTTCGAGATCGACCACCTTCATGGCTCGCCACGAAAGGTCATTGGAATCGAGGTTTCCGTCAAGCGGAATCCTCTTCGCCGGCTGGCGGCCGGACAATCGAGAATTCCATCCAGGCGTCGTCAGTATGGATGTTGTAACAAAGGATGGGAACCGAACCATGATGGAGACCCTTTTTTGGGGCTACCAGCACCGTCGTCTTGTCATCGAATCGGCGACGAAGAAAACAAGCCAACTGAAAGCGTTTGCTTGCTGGCGAAGACAACTTCCACCAACCCGTCACCAATCTTCAAAGTGTACCATGATTGACTGCTCGTACAAGGTGAGGGGCGGGAGGCAGACGTTTGGAAGGCTGCCTGGCAGTCGGCCAATTGCGGAGGAAGACGCAGCGTACCACCATGGTTTCCAAGAGACGAAAGAGGCAGGCCGAGGGGGCCGCTGACCGGGCTGGCGAGTCGATGATGGCGGTGGATGCCATGCTCGGAGCTCTTCTGGACTGGTACCGATCGCACCAGCGGCAATTGCCTTGGCGAGCGACGACCGATCCCTACGCAATCTGGGTCAGTGAGATCATGCTGCAGCAGACCCAGGTGGCTACGGTGCTTCGGTATTTTGAACGGTTTTTGCAGCGATTTCCGACGATCGAAGCTTTGGCCAAGGCCGACCTCTCCGAGGTGCATCGCCTGTGGGAAGGTTTGGGGTACTATCGCCGAGCGACGCAGATGCACGAGGCGGCCAAGCGGATTGAGCAGGAGCATGGGGGCCGATTTCCAGAGCGTTGGGATGAGGTCCGCCAGCTACCAGGCATCGGTCGCTACACCGCTTCGGCCATCTTGTCTTTCGCCTGGGACCAACCCTATTCGATTCTGGAAGCCAATACCCAGCGACTGTACGCACGGTGCATCGCCTGGGAGGAGCCCTTAGCGAAAGCTGGTTCGCAGAAAGTCCTTTGGCAATTTGCCGACCGACTCGTGGTGGCTCAGGGAATGGGGCAGATCAACCATGCCCTGATGGACCTGGGAGCGATGGTCTGCACTCCCAGGAATCCTGATTGCCGGGGGTGCCCCATCGCACGTTGGTGCAGCGCGCATCGGCTGGGGAAGGTCGACCGCATTCCTGCGGCCAAGCCTCCCAAGGTCTATACCGAACTGGAGGAGTGGGTGGTGTTGGTGGTCGATCGCAGAGGGCGATGGCTGGTGCGTCGCTGTGGGGAGGGGGAGCGATGGGCGGGGCTTTTTGATTTCCCCCGCTTTGATTTGACGGGGCTAGAAAGTGCGAAGGAGCAGCATCAAGCGATTGCCGAACAGGCTAGCAAGATTTTGGGACGTGGCCTGGTGCCCCTAGAACCTGTCGGCAGTCTTCGCCATGCGGTGACTCGCTATCGCATCGAGCTATCGGTGTGGACAGGACGAGCGCTGGCGGGCCGTTGGCGTTCGTCCGCCGATCTGCTCTGGGTCGCCCCAGAAGCGCTTGCCCAACTGCCGTTCAGTTCCAGCGGCCGGAAAATTGCTAAGTGGATTAGCGAAGGAAAAGTGGAAGGCCACAAGCTTCGGTAGTCTGGGGCTCATCTTGCCCCGGGCAGATGGTCGGTAGTCCACTGGCCATCGATGCAGCGCCACGTTTGGCCGGTTGGGTTCGGATCGCGTAGCACCCAGGGCAACCTGGCTTGGCGTACGGCATCGTAGCAGGTCAGTTTGGCGAAGCGGCCGATGGAGGTAGGGATGCCGACTGCGGTGAAGCCTGGGTGGCCTGTGCTGGGATAGGGGCCGCCATGATTCATCGCCGGACTGACCGCGACACCCGTAGGCATTTTGTCGTTCAGCAACCTGCCGACTCGATGAGCCAGCAGGGGGGCCAGGATGTCGTACCACCCATCGTCACTCCCCTGCGTATCGGAGTAAATGCAGCCGGTGAGGTTGCCTTCTAGCTGGAGCAGGATCTGCTGGAGTTGGGAGATCGAGGAAGCGACGACGATCAAAGCAGCATTGCCGAAGATTTCCGTCTGGAACATCTCCGGATCATTCAGGAACTGGGTTCCGGTGATTCTCAGCAGGGTGTTGGCGCAGGAGCAACGGCCCCCTTCTACCCCCTGCGCTGCGGCAGTCAGTCGCTTGGCCCCCGCCTGCTCCAGAAGGGAGATCCCCTGCTGGAGGCTTTTCTGGACATTGCGAGATAGCAGGGTGCCGGCGGGCGCTGCCTGGTATCGATCTGCGAGTTTTCCGATCCACTGGTCGCTGGCCTCGTTCTCCAAAAGCAGAATCAGGCCAGGATTGGTACAGAACTGCCCTGTCCCCATCAAGCCGCTGGTGACGGTTTCATCCAGCAGCGCGTCCCCCCGCTCCTGAATCGCTCCAGGAAGCAGCACGACTGGATTGACACTGGATAGTTCCAGATAAATCGGTTTGCCAGCTCGGTCAGCCGCTTCCTTCAGAACCAATCCGGCGTGGCGTGAGCCGGTGTAGCCGGTAGCGCCGATGCGAGGATCGGAAACCAAGCGAGCGCCATCCTCGTGGCTGGTCCGGTAGATCAACTGGATCGTTGCTGGGGGAAGCCCTGCCTGCTGGATCGCCGATTCCGCCAATCTCGCGAAGCGAAGTGTTGTGCCAGGATGTCCCGTATTCGCCTTGGCGATCACCGGGCAGCCCGCTGCGATCGCAGCGGCGAAGTCGCCTCCGGAGAGACTTCCGAAGGCAAAGGGGAAATTGTTGGGACCGAAAACAGCGACCGGACCAAGTGGTTCCAGGCACGAGCGGATATTCAGCTTGGTGTCGATGATCGGCTGGGACCAGGAACCGTTTTGCGCGGCCTTGGCGGCTAGACGTAACTGGTTGGTGGTGCGTGGCAGTTCGACATCCTTTAGTCGTGGGGCTTTGGCCAGTGCCGTTTCCCGATGCGCGATCTCCACCAACCCATCGGCGTCGCTTTCGATCGCTTCGGCATAGGCCAAAAGGAAGTCCGACAGCGCATTGGGCCCGAGCTGCCGGAGTTCCCAAAACGCATCGACGGCGGCATCCAGAGCCAGATCGCAGTCACCCCAGGAGCTGATGGGAAAGTGGGATTCGGTCAGCAGACCGGTGCTGGGGTCGAGCGCCTGGAAGGCAGCCTGTCCATCGACCTGGCGCCACTGTCCGGCAATCCATACGGGTTCGGTAGCCATGCAATCATTTCCTTTCCTGGGGCCGCAGGTTTTCGTCGGCCACTGATGTCTCTTTCCTTAGCGATCGATCGATCGAAGGCGGGCGGGCCATGCTGGTCAGGTCGACGGGGCAGGGTCCTGCACGATGGGATTGGTGAGCGTTCCGATGCCATCGATGGTGATATCCACTTGGTCGCCCGACTGCAGGGTGAAGGGAGGATCGGGGACGATCCCGGTGCCTGTCAGCAGGATGGCGCCATCTGGAAAGTCGTTCTCGCGGCCAAGCCACGAGATGAGGTCTTCGAAGGTACGCGCCATCGCCGAGATCTGCGTGGTTCCTTCAAAGACCGATGCACCTTGGCGTTCGATCTTCAGCGAGATTCCGATCTGATCGCGTGGCGGCATCGAGGTTGCCAGCGTGATCCATGGGCCAAGACCACAGCACTGCCGGTAGACTTTGGCTTGAGGCAGATAGAGAGGGTTCTCCCCTTCAATGTCCCGCGAGCTCATGTCGTTGCCGATCGTGC
>JBJSWM010000136.1:0-1243 GCA_046085865.1 Pirellulaceae bacterium | reverse complement strand
GCGGAAGCCTATCGTGTCGCCGCGCTCAATGGCTACAACCGCCTATTCTAAGACGCTCATCGAAGTGGACTCGGAATTCGAAATCTGCCAACGCCGATCGGTTTGCTAAGCATTCGTGACATTCTAAATTCCATTAGAATGTTGGAAATCGCCACCGAAGGGAATTCGGCAAGGCGGGGAGAAGTGGATTGTTCGGGGTGCAAACCTTTGGCAGGATCGCTTCACCATCTACGAACCGCTAAGGGTTCGCATCGCTACTGAAGCGGCGGAAGATTGCCGTTGGCTCGCTGTCGATTCACGTACTGGAAGGCGGCTGGGTGGTGTCGAACCAGTTTGATCAACTGGCTGGTGGTGATCTGAAGGGCTGCCGCTGCAGGGGCTGGTTGCCATTGTTCCATTGCCAGCCGATCCATGGCGATGGCCAGCATGCAGGGGAAGTCATCATGGGAGCTTGAAATCGCGATGCGCCCATTTCGCACTCGTCGCTCCCAGAGTTCCTGGCAGGTTTCAGGAAGATCTTCGACGGTCCCTCGAAGTTCGATCGCCAGTTGGCAACGGAGTTGGAAGATTGCTGCCTGCTGATTCGCTGCTTGGGTACGAAGTCGATGTGACTGGGACTGGATGCCGCTGGACAGGTGCTCGATGACAATCGCTGTTTCGACTTTGTTTCGGTTTTGACCACCGGGTCCGCCGCGTCTGCCTCGTTGGATCTGGCAAGCGGGGAGAAGTTGGTCGATCGGTAGGCACGCAGGATGCGTCGGCATTGATCCGGTTGGCTTGGAATCCATCGATTGAGGCCAGTCAGAAGGAAGCAAAAGAGTTGAATTGTCGAGCAACCGTCGCTGATTGTTGGCTCAGCGGAGTTGGCTCAGCGGAGTTGGCTCAGCGGAATTGGCTCAGCGGAGTTGGCTCAGCGGAGTCGAGTTAGGTGCCGTCATGATGTTTGGGTGGGGCAGTTTGGTCCGCCTCCGAGCTGGACTCGGGATTCAGCCCCAGCTCTTCTGAAGGCAGATCGAAGATGCTTGCGCCGGGCCGTGCGCGGGGCGGTGTTGAAGGCTGACTGGGGGTAGTTGGCGCGAGTTGCCTGGATGCTTTTGGTTCGGCGGTCGGAGGCGGAGCCGATTCGGGCTGTGGGTCAGGCGGTCGCGGAGGCGTGGTCCCTAAGGAATCGCCGTTCACGGGGTTGCTTGGTTCGACTGGAGGCAGTGTAGTCCCATGGTGGAGAGAACCGGGGACGACGACC
>JBJSWM010000135.1:0-2397 GCA_046085865.1 Pirellulaceae bacterium | reverse complement strand
GATTCATGGCCCGATGACGCGAGGCGATGGGGTGCGCACGGGGAAGGTGATCAAGCTGGATAAGAAGACGGGAGCTACCGTGTGGGAGGTGGATCGGGTCACCGACGCTGATTTCGAGTGCAAGCACTCGTATGCGTCCCCATTTATCTATGCGGCGGGGGATGGGAGGTTTTTGGTGGTGCATGGCGCCGACTGCAACACGGGGCACGACCTGAGTTCTGGAAAGGAGCTTTGGCGCTACGCGGGGCTCAACGGTCCCTCCGAGGTGAATTCTGGCCAGTATGACGGGACGTTCCGATTTGTTGCTTCTCCGGCGGTGGGGGATGGAGTGGTGATCATCCCGACGGCCAAGCGGGGGCCGACCGTGGCGCTGGATGTGAATGAGAAGCTGAGTGGGGTGGTGATCGGCGGTGGTGCACCGACGCGTTGGAGCATTCCGCAGACACCGGATGTGGCGATTCCGACCGTGCACGATGGTCTGGTGTATTTGTTGCACAATGATGGGCGGTTGCAGTGCCTTGATTTGAAGAGTGGTGAGCAGTTGTACTTTGAGCGGACGCATACGTCGCAGCATCGATCCAGCCCGCTGGTGGCGGATGGCAAGTTGATCTTTTGCGCTCGGGACGGGATGTGCACGGTGGTCAAGTTGGGGCGGCAGTTTGAGATCTTGGCGCAGAACGATCTTGAGGAGCCGATCACTGCATCGCCGATCGTCGCCGGTGGTGTGCTTTACATTCGGACTTACCAGCACCTAATCGCCATCCGCTGATTCTCGCCATTCAGTGATCGCCAGGACGGACCAGCAGAGTGGATCGTGGAGGATTCCATGCGATATTGGGTGCATTCCTTCGCAGTCCTTCTGTTGGCAATGGTGGTTGGTTCCGGTGTTGCTGGATTGACTGAGGATCGCGACGCTCAGGTGGATGCATGGCTGGAGCAACTGGGGCGTTCCGATGGGTCACTATTGATTCCGGCGGGCCAGTACGATCTTCACCGGACACTGGAGATTGATCTGAAGCGATTTGGCAAAGTGACGATCGCCGGCCAAGGGCCTGTGACCATTCGGATGCATGCTGCGGGCCCCGCGATTCGACTGGTTGGAAGCCTTCAGGGGACAGCCGATCCCCAATCTCAGCCACCTGAAATCGATCCTCAGCGAGGGCCGAGGATTAGCTCGGGAATCGCCATCGAAGGATGTCATCCGGAAGCGGATGGGATCGAGCTGGAGGGGACGATGCAGGCGGTGATCGATGGCGTGCAAATCCGCAAGGTTCGCCATGCTATCCGGCTGGTGAAAAGGAACCGCAACGTCATCTTTTCGAATCTGCAGCTGTACGACAACTCCGGAATCGGGCTGTTTCTGGACCATGTTGACTTGCATCAGATCAATCTCAGTGCCAGTCATCTCAGTTACAACCGGGGGGGTGGTTTGGTGGTCTTGGGAGGCAATGTACGGAATCTGCAGGTCAGCGGTTGTGACCTGGAGGCGAACATGCCTGCCGATCCAATGCCGACTGAAGCGGCCAATCTGTGGATCGATTGCAGGCCACCTGGATCGTCGATCGCTGAGGTTGCAGTGACAGGTTGCACCTTGCAGCATTCCTCCAGGGGCGGCAGCAAGCGGGTGGCACCCGGTGGAGCCAATGTTCGAATCTGGGGACGCGCTGAATACCAACCCAACATGCTGACGCTAACCGGAAACCTGCTGAGCGATACCTCCGTCTCCGTCGATCTTGTCGATGTCACTGATGCGACGCTGACAGGTAACCAGTTCTTTACCGCCGAGCCGCTAGACCTGCGGATGGAGCGCTGTCAGCGTGTGATCGTTTCATCCAGCGTCTTTCATCCTCGGGAAAGCGAAGAGAGTGGCGGGATCATTCTGATCGACTGCCAAAGCTGCTTGCTCCAGACGCTGATCTGCCATCGCTTGCGGCATGGTGAGGCAGCGATCCAGTTGAAGGACTGTCGGAAGTGCCAAGTTTCAGGCTGCCTTGTCAGTCAGTCGCGAGGGGGCGTCCGGAAAGAGGGCGGCGCGGATGTTTCCGTAGAGGGAATTATGGAGTATCCCTGATGTTCCTAAAGGTTTTGATATTCTAAAATTCGTTAGAATATCACGGTGCTGGTCCGCCCGAGTTGTCGCGGGGAAGCGCTTGTCCCCGTGATGGTGTCATGGTTCTGAAGTGACATGCTTCGTGAAATCAAAGCGGCGTTTTCTCCCGTCGGATTCAATTTCGATGAATCGGATGGTCGCTGATTTCGAATCCTTCGGGAAATACCAGCGAAGGATCCCTGGGCCAGCGACTTCGATCGGAATAGTGACCTCCAAGGTCGAATCTCCAGAGCGATTGACGTTCCATGGAGTCGAGCGTGCGGCGCGGGCCGCGTTGACGGGACTGT
>JBJSWM010000134.1:0-1881 GCA_046085865.1 Pirellulaceae bacterium | reverse complement strand
CTTCGATGTCCGTCCCGGAAGCAGTTATGTATTTGGATGTCTCGCGAAAGTAGTTTCGGAGGCTTTCGAACTCCAGTTTGGGATCATTTAGTTTTCTATAGCACTCGACGAGAGGTGCATGCTGGGCCCATGCGAAGTAGTCCTCGGAAAACAAGGTCCCGGTATCGGTGAAGGAGAGCTTGCTGGCGTTGACGATCAACTGCTGTCGCAGGTCGGCTGCTTCCTTATAGCGTTTGTTTTGCTGCAAATCGTTCGCCATGGCGACGCGGAGGCTATGGGCGGTAATCGCAACGGAAGCGTCTTTCACCTCCAGCGACTCGCATCGTCTCAAGCCGCGCTGCAGTACGCTTAGAGACGGGGTGCTTAATTTGGCGTCGCGTGACGCAAGGAGAAATCTTTTCAGGAACGCACAGTACTGGCTGGCTGTGTTTGGATCGGAGATCGGGTTTTCACCAAACGAAATTTCCATCTGTTCGAGGCTGGATGCCAGTTCGTTCAGTCTTCTGTTGGGGCTCCATTGATTCGGTAGACCGGCAAGCAATTGGAGTTGCAGGGTGAGGAATTCGGACAGGTATTCTTCGCGATTGGGAAATTTTTTGATCCCCTCGATCAATTCCCTCGTCCAGCCTAGATAGGTGCCGGCATTCTCTGATGTTGCTGCGCTCCGTCCTTGAATCTCCTCCAGTTGCATCTGGGACCGGACGACCTGAAGGATCCCATCGGGCAGGGACGGGAATCGTTGTTTTCTTTCTTGAAAGACTTCAATCGCCTGATTTTGTGATTGAACTGCATCTTGGCTGCGCCCAAGAGTTTTCAGAAGGGTCGCTTCTCGCTGGAGTAAGCGTCCAAGCGATTTTTGGCTGTCGGGCAGCGAGGGATTGTCTTCGCAGAATTGCCGTTTGGTTGAGATAGTTTTTTCCAGCAGTACCAGAGCTTCCCGATGTCGTCCCAATTCCTCCAAGGTTCGAATTTGATTGAAGTTAGCGTTGGTCGACAGGGCATTGGCCATTTCATCCGAAGGTTTTTTTTTCAGCGCTTCTTCTGCGAGGCGAAATGCTTCCTCGTATCGCTTGTTCCGTTCCTCCAAATCGCTTATCGTCGTCGCCAAGTTGTTGATGCCTCGGGAAAGGTGAATCAGAACCTCGGGATCGTCAGGCTGTTTCTCTTGGGCTCTACGGAGCAGTTCGATTGCGCCGGGGAGCAAACTGATCGCTTGATCGTCGGGCAGTAGGGAGGCCTGTCGGATGCGACCGGCGGCTAGGTAGGTAGCGAAGGTGATGTTGTCTGGATCGGCAGAGTGCAGGCGATCGAAAACCGCGATGCATTCGTCGACGTGTGGCTTAGCATCTTCCCAGCGGTTCTGTTCGAATCGCATCTGAGCCATAGCGAGGAGCGATTTCCCGAGGGCCACTTGGGGTTCGGTGGCATCTGGCGCTTGGGCGACCGCATCGCGACAAGCATCGACTGCCTGTTGTAGCCGATCGAGACTCTGAGAGGCCGATCCCATCTCCTTTTCGACTTGCCCCAGTTCCCGCAAGGACTCGATCACCTTGAGACTGGCTTCGCCCTGGGGCGCTTCGTCGGTCAGGAGGGTCCTGTACTGCTCCAGGCCTCGTTCCAGGAACAGCTTTCGCACCGGCTGGGACCCCGGGTACTGCTTCAGACTGGAATCGCTGAAGGCCGCCAGCATCTGGTCGAGAGCCATTCTTTTTTCATCGAGTCGCTTGGAGGCCAGTTGGCTGCTTTCCTGAGCCAGACGTCGCTGCGTATCGGCCTCCAAAAGCGCCTGATCGGTTCTCTCTTTCTCTTGCGTCACTTGCTCAAGCGCTGCCAGTGTCTTGATCTGTTCGTTGCGTATTCCGGAGACATATCCCAGCGTCC
>JBJSWM010000133.1:0-3184 GCA_046085865.1 Pirellulaceae bacterium | reverse complement strand
CTGGCCCTCCAACGGGCAAGAGTGCCACCGAAGCAGTGCGAGGAATGCGCCGCAATCGCCTGCTCCAGCGAATGCGTCGAAATACCGATCCACAGCCGCCGACCTACCAATTCCCGCGCCTCGTGAAGCGGCAAATCCTCTTGGCCCAGATGTACCCCCGCCGCGCCGCTCACCAGGGCGACGGCGATGGAGTCGTTGACGATCAGTGGCACACCAGTCGGTCGCAGCGCCTCAACCGCTTTCCTGGCATAGGCCAACAGTATCCCCTCGTCGGCGTCCTTGTCCCGCAGCTGCACCAGGTCGACGCCTGCCTGTGCCAGCCCTCGCAGTCGCTCTTCGAATCGATCCAGCGACTCCCACTGGGAACTCCCCGGACGCCGGCAATCGATCAACAGACACAGTCGACATGTCTTCAGCTTGCTGCGGTCATCGGCCAGCTTCAGCTGCACCTTGGCCGCGGTCTGATAGACTCCATACCGCAGTTGCTCCACCTCCCCGGCCGCCTTCGGATCCATCCCCTTGAGCGCTTCCTCCAGGCTTCTCAACCCCTGGCTGGTTCGCTCTGCTGCCGCCGCCGCGATCTGATCGATCGACGCTCTCCGCTGCTCACTGGCCAACGAAATCCCCGTCCCCACATCGCCTGCCGTATCGCGCGCCGCCAATCGTTCGGCCGTCGGGATCGGCCGCAGCGCTTCGGTCAGCCGATGCCGCTGCCCCTTCAGCTGCTCGGTCAGTTCCGCATCATCCAGCACCATCCTGGCAAGATCCTCCAGCGTGCGCAGCCCCTCAGCCGCTCGATTCGCACTGGCATCGACACTCCGCATCAACAGCAATCGCTGCTCCCCTGGACGCATCCGCATAACCCCCCTGACGAATCGTTTCCCAGCCCTAACCAAGGCAACCGAAGCCCGCTGCCACTCGCCTCTCCCATTGGACCCGATTCGGCTCCCGTGGAAAGAGTGTGGGCAAAGGATCCGGCGTCGGTTAAAATCATCCTATTCCGATTCGTCGCGAATGTGCCCTCGTAGCTCAGTTGGATAGAGCGCGGCTTTCCTAAAGCTGAGGTCGCAGGTTCGAGCCCTGCCGGGGGTATTTTTTGGGGAGTATTTTTTATTGCCCAATCGCTTTGCGGTCGCTGGAGCGTTCGCCCGCTTCGGTCTCCCCCGCTGACAACATCACACCCCCGGCCCCCAAACACCGCTCCGTAGCTCTACCGCTCCATCGGCCACCTTGCCCGCCGCAGCGATGGGTGCCCGTTCCTTCCGCTCCAGCCAATGCATCGCCACACCTCCATTGACGAGGCATGGGAATGTCGATTGCCTACCTCTCCCGCCGCTGTGCCTTGCGATCGCAGATTCCGCTGGATCGTTTCGTCAGCTTCCGTTGCTCCAAACCATGGTGGTTCTTTCTCTTCAGCTGCTTCCTGTCGGTTAGCTCGTTAGAAAAAAATCTTGCTCAGGATCCACCACCCGTGGCTCGTTGGGACTTCGGTGCCGAAGAGACAACCAGCTACCGCACCGTGGGGGAGGTGCAGCGAGATCAACCTGGACCCAGGCCGCCCCGCTTCCCTGACCTCGATCCCGGCAACACGGCGATTCGGCTGGAGGGACGCGGAGCCCGATTGGAGATCGCCGACCCCGGATCCCACAGCCCCTACGATTTCGCGCAAGGCGACTCGATCACGCTAGAAGCCTGGGTGCGAATCACCGACCTGGGCGATCACGAATACCACACGGTGATCGGAAAAGGCCGAACCTGGCAACCCGGCATGCCGCGCGACAACCACAACTGGTCGATGCGTATCCGTCGCATCGATGGCAAAGGGCATCTCGATTTTCTCTTCGCCACCGACCCCACCCAATCCGATCCATCCGGCCCGTGGCATCGATGGACCAGCGATGCCATCCTCTCGATGGATCCTCAGTGGCATCATGTCGCGATCGCCTATCAATTCGGCCATCCTGAATCGATCCGCGGCTGGGTCGATGGCAATCCGGTCCAAGGCGACTGGACGATGGGAGGCCCAACCACACTGCCGCCTGTCGTCGATGACGATGCCGTCTGGATCGGATCTTCGATGAACGGTTCGGCCGGAAACAGCTTCATCGGCCTGCTGGATGCCATTGCGATCCATCGCCGGCTGCTGACCGATCCAGAGATCGACGATCGTTACCACGTCGATGACAAAATCCCCAGCGCTGTTGTCCGCATGCCACAGATCGATGTGGTCCCTGAAGGCAAGATCGCTTTGCAACTGATCGAAGCCGTCGGTTCCCATAGCCGATGGCCCGATGCCGAAGAACCGCTCGCCACACCCACGCTGACGACCGATCGCCTTCCCGCTTTCTTCCTCCCGCGTCTTCCAACTCGATTCGATGCCTGGGGGATCCGCGACGCCTGGAAAGCCCCCCTCCTGGCGCGGCTGGCAGCCGATGTCGAACTCCCCGCCGGTCCTTCGACATTTCTGCTGCGTGCCCGAGGACTCAGCCGACTCTGGGTCGATGGCCACCTGGTCGCTCAGTGCGGCCCCCTGACGGGATCCCCTAGTGGCGAAGAGCCGATCACGCCGCTGCCTAAAGCGATCGCCCCAGGAGTTCGCATGCCCAGCTATCGCCAGCAGGAAGCGACGGGGCAAGTGGAGCGACCGGAGGCGGGGAAGGTTCGCGTCGTGCTGGAGACCATGGTCGGTGGAAAGTCGTTTCGGCCCGAGCCGGGTGAGCTGCTGGTGGCGCTGCAAACCGCCGGCAGCGATGCCTTCCAGTTGCTCACCCCCAGCGATATCTCCATTCCTTTGACCGATGCAGGAATCGAACCTCTGCTGACTCGCGAACAGGCGGCGTGGAACTTGTGGGACGACGATCAGCGTCACACCCTGTCAGCCAGTCAGGATCCCTACTGGCAGCAGCGCCATCAGGCAGCCCGTCAATGGCTCGCCTCACGGCCATCTCCTATCGATCCGGACCAAGGCGACTCGCAAGAGATCGATCGCCTGATTCAGCATCGCATCGACGCACTCGCGGCGCAGCAGCAAGAAAGCCGCTCGGCCCCGAACCCCTTGGCCAGCAGGGCGGTCTCCATCCTGCAGCGGCACTGCGTTCGATGCCATGGACCTCAGCAAGTCGGTGGGCTGGATCTCCAGAATCGCGACGGTCTGCTTGCTGGTGGCGACAGTGGTGAAGCGGCG
>JBJSWM010000132.1:0-2055 GCA_046085865.1 Pirellulaceae bacterium | reverse complement strand
CGATCCCGCCGCACATCATCCTGCTTCCAGACGATTTTTTCAGGATGCGTGGCACGGGTATGTTTGGCCATCCAAGGAAGCGCTTCAGCATCCTGTCGATCCATCCAGTGGCCTTTGCCAGGGTGGATTTTTACCCAATGCACATACCCCTGGGGATCGTCCTTCTGGAGTGCTTCCAGTTGCTTCCCAAACTCAGCAGCGACCGAATTGCGGTTGTAAGCGCTATCCCGTTCTCCCATGTGCAGCGTGAAGGGAAGATTGCGCAGCCCAAGCGGACTGGTTTCATTGGGATGCCCCGCCATCATGGCAGCGGCTGCCCATCGGTCGGCCATGCGAGGCGCCAATTGGTAGACTCCATCGCCTCCAGCCGAATACCCCAGAAGATAGACTCGGTTGGGATTCACCTCCTCGAAGGCGATCAGGTTTTCGATCAACCGGTCAAAGAAGGAATCGATCGATCCGGTATGCCAGAGATCCCATGTGTTGGTCGGGGCTCGCGGTGCCACGTAGACGCCTTCTTCGATTTGGTAGAGTCGCTTCTGGTTCTCCCATTGCTGATCGTTGACCGCCGGAGGGGCCCCTCCTCCTCCATGCATCGAGATATAAAGACTGCGGCCTTCGGCTGGTTTCTCGCCATGGACCGAATAAAAGAACGGCATCGACTGCCCGCCGATCTCCAGACGTCGCAACTCCATCTCGGTCTTGCGACTCTGGCGTGTCGCCTGCAAGTGGTCCTGCCAGAAGGCATCGGCGCACTTCTTCGCTTCGTCTCGTAATAGCGGCCGATTGGCCCATGCCTGATCCTGCAAAGCAGGGCGAACCGTTCGATCGATGGCCAGCCACTTGGTCCAAGGATCTTCCGTCGCGCCCTGTGACTGGTCTTGAGATTTCGCCGCCTGCATACCGAGTGCGTCCGTCGCCCGAACAAAAATCCAAGCCGATCTTTCAGGAATCGCATCCAGAGTCACTCGTTCTGGAACTTGACCGTCGAGGAACTCCACCTCATACCGATCGCCGCGGCGCATTGGGACGCTGAAATGATCGTTGGTATCAAACGATTCATCGCGAGTTCTACCCTGCTGGACTTCGTTTCCCTGCGGATCTAGGACGCGGATGGAGACCGCGACGCGTCGACCGGATGGATCACGCACGGAAATCCGACCCATGAAAAAACCTTCGGGAAGTGGTTGTCCCAGTTTCTGGTACCGCGAGGTGACATTCACGGCGGAGATTTGCTGGTCCTCGGCCGCCCAAACCATCGGGAAGGTCAGCGGAGTCTTGCGATAGCTGACTGCGTAGATCGCATGCCGAGGATCTTCCGCGATGGCAGTCGAAGCGCGATCGACAAACCATGCCTGATTCAACTGGCTTCCCGTCGGCTCGGCCGCCCCCGTGAATTTCCAGTCGCCATCCCAGACTTCCACCCAGGAGTGGTTGCCACTTCCATCGGTCCATAGCGGTGTCCCGACAAACCTGGCGGGAATCGCCAGGGCGCGACAGGCATCGATCAGCAGCACCGATAATCCCGTGCAGGAGGCCAAGCCCGATTCCATCGACTCCAGAGGGCTCTGATCGGCTCGCCGACGCTGCGTCGAATAACGAACCTTGAATTCCGGAAAGACTTTCTGGTTGAGCATGGCGGCAGCCTCCGACAGGCTTTTTGCTTCTGCGATCATCGGCTGCACCTTGGTTCTCAGTTGCTCCCGCCAATCATCCCGCCGCTCGTTGATGTTCGCATACGGAAGGATCGCATTGAAAAAAACCTCCTTGGGGATCTGCTCCCTCCAAGGGCTCTGCACCCATGCTTCGTGAGCCAACTGCGTATTCCTGCGAAGAAACTCAGAGGGCAACTTCTGTAGATCGCCAATCGGCATGTGCTCGAGCAGAAATTCCATCGAGGGCCGCTGTTCGACCGGAGTACTGGCGATCGCCTTCTGCCACTCCTCCATTCGCTCGGGAACTCGCTGAAGCGACTCTCTCAGCGCCATGGTTGCCTTGGCGTTCCACAATCGCGAATCGCTACTGACGGTCCAACGCGGCGACTCTAGGCGATAC
>JBJSWM010000131.1:0-1487 GCA_046085865.1 Pirellulaceae bacterium | reverse complement strand
TCACCAACCAGGGGCACTCCACCGCACACGATATCGTTGTGGTGGCTCAGTTCTCCTGGTTGGTGATCGTCACCTCATAGATCGCTGGTTTGTCGGTGGAGGCTGGAGCGGCTGGGTCGCGAACTTGAAGCTGCAGGTCGGTGACCGCCTCAGCCTTCATGGCGCCCGATGCCGAGGCGGCGGCCCCTGCGCTTCCGATGGCTTGCGATTTCCAAGCGATGGTTCCTTCTCGCTGGCAAGCCACCACCAACCCCCTCTGCCGACTCGACCCAGCCTGCAGAGGATCTTCTCGCCACTGAATCGTTCGACCTTCGACCGTGGCTCCTTTAGGGCCCTCAATCAGATCGACTCCTTCCGGCAATTCCAGGGAGCACTGGATCGAATCGATCGCCAGATCGCTGGGGTTATTGAGGTACAACGTCCACTGCGCGGTGGCGCCGACAAAGCTGGTTTCTGGAGCGGCCCAAGAGAGTTCCAGAGAGCCCTGTCGCACGGCAACATCAATCGTCGATTTCGCCTTGAGGGATGCGGCGGCGCCTTCCGCTGCGACCGAGACGGGAATCATCCCTGAGTGCTT
The DNA here is from genome assembly GCA_046085865.1 of Pirellulaceae bacterium. Classification (GTDB taxonomy): domain Bacteria; phylum Planctomycetota; class Planctomycetia; order Pirellulales; family Pirellulaceae; genus JBEISR01. Next base: position 910 of record JBJSWM010000131.1, on the reverse strand, counting down.
AAAATCGAGTTCGACCTCGACCACCTCTTCGGCACCTGCAGGAATCGTCCCGATCGGAAGCATGCTCTCGGCAAGCGAACCGGCTTGAACCATCAACTGCACTGCTTCCGCAGGAAGCGTTCCCGGATTTTTGACTCGGACTCGGAAGATTTCCGGGCGTCCGAAGACGACTTGCGAGGGGCCCTCCAGAGCGACCTGAAGCTGAGCTGCAGCGACTTGAAGCGGAAGGGTACCAGTTTGAGGGAGCGCCGTCCACTCGATCTCTGCAGCAAACAGTTCTGGCTTGGATGATTGCAACTGGAATGCCAGTCGCTTTTCTGTAGCTCCCGGGAGTTGGTCGACCTGCCATACCAACTGACGCAGTCCTTCGGATTGGTCGATCAGCACCTGCTCATTTGCTTCAGGAATCGACATCGCAACGGCCTCCGGCACGCTCACCTGTATCAGCATGCCCTCGATCGGCTCACGTCCCCGGTGGGATACAACCAGTTCAAAGGTCGCCGGCCGATCCATCGGGACGGTCTCAGGTCCCACCACACGGACATCGATTGCAGGCAGATGCATCGCCAGTGCGGAAGGGGTTTTCCTGGAGGCCAAGGGAGCGAAGTCGGGAGGTGCAGCGGCAGTGCTGGGCGAGTTGGGTAGAGCGATGGAAGCATCTGTTGTCCGAAGTGCCATCGGCGCGGGTGCCATCGGCGCGGGTGCGCCAGGCAGTGCCATCAACCCCGAATCAGGTCCTGCGGCCGATTCGGATTTGTCAGTGGAAGCGGAAGGACTGGAAGGGGGCTCGGACATCGGGATTGGCGCGAGCACCGAACCTTCTTCCAGTGCGGTTGAATGGCGATCGTTGGTATTGACCCTTACCATTTCAGCGGGTCGTGTGGGACTGGCGATTGGAATGTTGTTCTGG
>JBJSWM010000130.1:0-1705 GCA_046085865.1 Pirellulaceae bacterium | reverse complement strand
ACTTCGATGGCGTCATTCTTCCGGGCGGCTTCATGCCCGATCAGCTTCGACGCGACCCCAAGGTGCTCTCCTTGATTCGCTCTTTTGCGGAGCGAAATCTCTGTGTCGCTGCCATCTGCCACGGCGGCTGGATGGCTATCTCGGCAGGGGTTTACCGTGGAATTAAAGTCACCGGGTCGTTGGGGATCAAAGATGACTTGGTCAATGCCGGCGCGATTTGGGAGGACGCGCCGGTAGTGGTCGACCGGTATTCGATCAGCAGTCGCAAGCCGTCGGACCTTCCCGATTTCTGCCGTGCGATCCTAGCCTGGTATGCCGCTCGACCACGCTAGGAAGTTGTGGTCTGTTTGCGTCAGATCTTCACGGCCAATTCGGTTCACCTTGATCACCGGTCAGCTACCCATGATGACTCGCTTGCACCGCCCGCTGCACACACCCTACAAGAACCCCGTAGGGTTGATGAGCCGATCGCCAAGCAGTGAGGGCGAAGTGACTTCATCAAACTTCAGCTCATCGAACATCGGCATGACGCCATCGTCGCGATCGCGAACACGCCAGAACCAAGCGAGGAAGGAGCGTACTTGTCCCCTCACCCCGCTTGCGGGGTGAGGGGCAGGGAAGAGGGGGCAGGCGAGAATTGGCTGGTTGCCGCGGTTTTGTTGAAGGTGGTTGGCAGAGCGATATGCTGTAGAGGTGTGCAAAAACCAAGGCTTTTGTCGATCGAGCGACCATGGCTTCGCAAATTCCTGACGCGATGATTCCGTATCCAAGCAGCATCTGCCATCAGTGTGGTCATCTGCGGATCATTCGATCGGGTAAAGGGAGTGTTTTCCTTCTGTGTGAAGCTAAGCCACCGACACCGACTTGGCCGAAGTACCCTCGACAGCCTGTTTTTTCCTGCCCTCTTCGTTGTCCAAAATCGTCGACCGATCTGGGATCGCGGCCAGACAACGGCTAAACTCTTGGTTTGCGTGGAGTTGTGTTTCGGCCTTGACCTCCAGGGAAGAAGGCTCCACGGTCGCACCGATTCTTTTGGAAAAGGACTTCACCATGGCGCGTACCGCCGTTGCCGGGCTTCTCCTGCTGGGGCTCTGCATCTCCTCCACTTCGGCTCAAGAAGGAGTCACCTTGAAAAAACCGGAAGCTAAGCCCAAAGATCCCACCAGCTACGCCATTGGCTGGAACATCGGACAAGATTTTCTCGCCAATGGCTTCCAGCCTGCAGACTTGGCGTCGGACGATTTTCTGGCTGGCGTTCAGGACGCGATCGCGCGCAGCAATAGCCGTTTGAACGAAGAGGAGATGCGAGCGGCTTTTGCGGCGCTTCGCGAACGGATGAATGAGCGAATTCGGATGAGGGCGAAGACCAATTCGGACGAAGCCGCCAAGTTTTTGGAAGCCAACAAGGCGAAAGAAGGAGTGATCTCGCTTCCCAGTGGACTGCAGTACAAGGTGCTCAAGGCAGGCAAAGGAGCGCAACCAACCCTCACTAGCGAAGTCAAAGTCCATTACGAAGGCAAGTTGATCGATGGCACGGTGTTCGATTCATCGATCAAGCGTGGTGAGCCGACGGAGTTTCCCGTGGGCGGGGTGATTCCCGGCTGGACCGAGGCATTGCAACGAATGAAAGTTGGGGATAAGTGGCAGGTGTTCATTCCGCCCAATCTGGCTTATGGCGAACGAGGCCAGGGTGGCGACATCGGCC
>JBJSWM010000129.1:0-7814 GCA_046085865.1 Pirellulaceae bacterium | reverse complement strand
CTGCGTGCCGAAGTCCTTGGTTTCAGGGCGGTCGATCCCATAAAGTTGCTGCGTCTCCAGCGTCTCCCCCTGCATCTGGATCGCCTCGGGAACCGATTGCTGCATGCGAAATGCAAGTTCATAGGATTGAATTCGCGCGGCTAGCGCAGCGTCTTCTGGCAGTGCGGTAGATTCCAGTTGATGCAGCTTGCGCCATAGGCCCAAACCCAGCTTCTGATGAGCCGATCCCGAGGGGGATTCAGGGCTACCAAACTCCAGCGGTTTACTTGGATCGATCTTTAAAGGAACGGCATCATGAGCCGGTCCAAGGTAATGACCGTCGCGGCGATTCCAATATTCGCGAAAGCCCATGGAGACGAATTGAGGCAGATTCTCATTCAGGCTTCCTAAGCCATAGTGGACCCATGCACCCAGCGTCGGGAAGTCGCCATCGTTTTGATGACGTCCGGAATGGAACTGTGTCTGGGCTCCGTGATTGCTGTCGGTCGTCCACATCGATCGGACAATCGCCAGCTTGTCGACCTGACTTCCCAGATGGGGGAACCAGTCGCTGACTTCGATCCCGCTTTGGCCATGCTTCCGAAATCCAACCTGAAGTGGGTACAGCGTGTTCCTCTGATTGCCGTTACCGTCGGGAACCACCAGCCGTTCGATCGCCAGTTTCTTGGGGTCTTGGGCTTCAGCAAAGGGTGTTTCGGCGATGGTTTTCCCGGCGTACTTGGTCAGCATCGGCTTGGGATCAAAACTCTCCATATGGCTGACGCCACCATTCATGAACAGCCAAATCACGCTCTTGGCTGGTGCAGCAAAATGTGGACCTGCGGCGTCCGAACCGGATCGTGATGATGCGACGGTATCCCGGTGAAGCATCGAGGCGAGTGCGATGGGCGCCAGTCCCCCACCCAGACGCCCAATCCAGTCGCGTCGGTTTAGACAGCCGCAACGACCTTGTGAATCCTGTGGAGCATGGGAGGGAGTCATCATGGGCATTCTCGTTGTATCTCGCTTCTCATGGCGACGATTCTGGACGATGTTCTCGTGCCGAATCACCGAAGGGTCACGAATTCATGGTGGTTGTATAGCACCCAGCAGAGATGCTCCCAGCGATTGGCGCTAGCTTCATCAGCCCTCGTCTGGCCAAATTCTCGCATCGCATCCTTGCATGCGATGGCTTCATCCTCCGTCGGAGCTCGACCTAGAAACCTGAGGAAAGCCGTCAGGATGATCTGCTGTTCCTCTGCGGGAGTCTCCACCGATCCGGCTACCACACCTGCTTCCGTCAGCAATTGTCTGGCGGCAATCGTCGAATGGTCGAGAACCAGTTGGCTATTGAAAAGAGCCAGTGCTTGCTGGGGGATCACGCTTTGCTCGCGACGGTAGCATTCCTTCACCAGAGCTTCGTCAAATTGGGAGAGGAAGGAATTGCGGTCGTTGTTGGAATGGAAGAAATAGAGACTTCGCCTGTGAGACGGATTCTGTTGGTCGATGGGGACCGGTGGACCACCGAAGGATCCGTCGAGTGAAAGTGCGGTGGCGAGCACCGCGTCACGAACCACCTGCGACTCCAGTCGAATGGGGATCCTCCGCCACCAAGATTGGTTTTCGGGATCGATGCGATGCGATTCCGGTACCGTGTCTGCTTCCGATCGCCTTCGATACAGGTCGGAGGTCACCAACAGTCGATGAAAAGCTTTCATATCCCAATCGTGTTCGATCAACCACGCCGCCATCCAGTCCAGCAGCAGGACCTGCGGTGGTGGCGATCCTTTGCGTCCGAAGTCGAAGGGAGGATCGACCAAGGGACGTCCGAAATGTCGAGTCCAAAGGTGATTGACGGCAACCCGAGCGGTCAGGGGGTGGGAGCGATCGGTGAGCCATTGCGCCAATGCGGTGCGCCGGCCGGAGCTAGTTTTCTGGAAGGATACTGCAGGATCGTCGGCGGTCGAGGAAGCGAAGCGGGTAGGAAACCAGCGCGCTCCTTCAAAGGGTGTAATCGCCATCGCCTGCTTTTGCTCGTCGGTCAGCGCCATCACCTTCTGGAACTCGTTTTTCAACCCAGAAAGTTCCTCCTCCAGTTTGGATTTCTCAGCAGCTGCGGAACGTCCGATCTTCCATTTCGTATCGGCCATGCGATGTTCGATGCTGCGAAGATTGGCAACCTGCTGAGCCTCCCTCGCTAGCTTGGCAGCCTCCCCATCAGGCTCTTTCGTTTCTCCCGGAAGGCTATTTTTCCACGCTTGCTTCCATGCCTCCGCCCGTTTTTCAACCGCCTCCAGTTCCGCCTGCTTGCGGGTCACAAGCAGATCTGCGGACGCGTGAAGAAGCACCCTGTCGGCCATTAGTCGCTTGGCGTCCTCCAGCGATTCCGGATTCTCCGATGGAGCGGTTGACTGCTTTGGATCGACAAGATTTGTCTCTTTATCCAAGGCTTTCAGCGAAATCTTGTGAACGGTGGCGATCGCATCAAAGGTGGTTGCCATCAGGCGAGGCGTTGCCTTGGGGAGCGGGCAGTCCCAGCTGATTTTCAACTGGTCGTCGATGAACGCATTGAATCTTTGGCCACGGCGAAGAATCCGTAGCCGATAGCGGCGATTCAGTTCCACAGGTACCGAAACAGCGGCTTCCGGCGGATAACTCCACTGCCCATCCTTCATAAAAGATGCTTGGATTTTGGGTCCACCGGCGTAAGCGCTGATGTAGATCGAGATCTCTTCGGTGCGTTTGGTTTCCCCGCCGACTATCCGGTCGACGGCGTCGAACGAAAGGCCAACGCTGCGCCATTGGCTGCCTCCTTCGGTTGAAAACTCCATCGTGACATCGATCGCTTCCGGGATAGCATCTTGGTATTCGATTGCCGACCCCTGAGGCCCATCCATGGTCTGTTTCCATCCATCGCCAGTTGGTGACCAGGTTCCACTGATGGGTTTCCAAGGAAGTGGTGTTTTACCTGCAAAGTCAAACACTCTTTCAGGCTCAGAAGTTCCCTTCGATGTCTCCGGCTGGGCTTCCGGTGAACCCATGGATTCCCAGTGAGCCAAAAGAACTTCGGCCTTCTTTTTTGTTTGCTCAGCTTGCTGCAGACTGTCTTTGGCTAGCGCCAATTCCCGCCTAGCCTGTTCCAAGTAGGTATCGAGAACGCCAGGGCGGCTGGCCGGTTGAGCTCCCTCGATCGGCAGTTGGATCAGTGCAGGAGCAAACCTTTCGCCAGAGAGAAGCCGTGGGACGCCAGGGGTAAGAGCGCGGTTCTTATCCGGATTGGTTTCCTGGCCGCGGATCAAAAGGTAGGTAGGTGCTTCCAAAAGTCCATCGAAGACAGTGGGAACTGCATTTTCGTCGAGATTCAAAGTGCCGGGAATCATCTCATTTCGCACCAAATAGGGCTCGAAGATCGCGCGCATCCGGTAGTAGTCTTCTTGGCTGAACGGATCGTATTTGTGATCGTGGCATTTCGCGCAGTTCATCGTCACGCCCATCAAGCCCTTACTCACATGCTCGACGGTTTCGTCCATCCACTGGTGTCGGTTGAAAAGAAAGTAATTCCTCGCCAAGAATCCTGTCGCTCGTAACTTCTCCAAATCGCCGGGATAGAGTTCATCTGCTGCCAGCATCTGCCGGACCAGCTCATCGTAGGGGATGTTTTGGTTGAGGCTTTCGACAAGCCAGTCACGCCAGTGCCAGAGGTGTTTTTGGCTATTGCGAAGCTGATCGCCCAGTCCCCACCAATCGCTGTAACGCCAGATATCCATCCAGTGCCTTGCCCACCGCTGCCCATGTCTTGGGTCGGCAAGGAGCTGCTCGACCATCGAGAGGTATCGATTTTCATCGATGTTTTCCTCGCTCCACTGCCTCACCAGTTCCTCAGGAGGAGGCACGCCAAGCAAGTCCAGCCAAAGCCTTCGCAATTGCAATGGAGGAGAGGCCATAGGGGCAGCAACGATACCACGTGGCTGTTGTGAAGCTGTCAGGAAGTGATCGATGGGATGAGCTGCAAGAGGGGGGGAGACGATGGTGGCAGGGCCAATCGGCTGAAAGGCCCAGTGATTGGCTGGATCGGGTTCGGGTGTCTCCCCAACAGGTGCTGTCGCTCCTTCATCGATCCAGCGACGCAGTAGCTCCAACTGCTCGGCTTCCAGCTTTTCCCCTTCGTGCTCCGGTGGCATTCGCGACGTATCGGTTGCAGAAACGCGGTGCACGAGGAGACTGCCGGCTCCATCACCAACCTGGATCGCCGGACCACTATCCCCTCCCGTTCGGATGTATTCTGCGGTGTCCAGACGAAGCCCTGCTTCCTGCTTGAGCGCCCCATGACAGGCAAAGCAGCGTTGTTTCAGAAGCGGTTTAATCGTCTCCCCATAAAGCCGCTCGGAAGGGAATTCGGCCTGCACTGGAGCGATTGCCGAGTTCGCGCAGTGAATCATCAATGCAGCAAGGAAGATGCCATGAGGTCGCTGCGGCAGCTTCCAGAACCAAAAAGCAATTCCAGGAAGCATCGAACGTGAAAGGAGCATTTCACATCCCGGCGTAAAAGGAAGGGGCAATAGGCAGGAAGCGTCCAGAAAGTAGCGACGCTCTTTCTATTCTACACGCTTCCGTCATCCAGGCTCAATTTCCAGCGGACCTGGAAGGCCCATCGGGTCACTGGGACGATTGCTCGATCGTTACCCTCTGATCGATCTGCGGATTGTCGATCGACTGCAGCGTGCCATCGGGCCACGCGATCTCCAGCTTGGAAATCTTGCCTTCCTTTCCTAAACCGAAAGTGACTGGCAATTCGCATTGCGACAAATAGCTTCGCGTTGGGGCGACTTGTCGTCTGAGCAGCGAATCTCCCAACTGGACTCTCACTTCGGCGCCGATCGCGTCTCGATTCGGCGATTTTCCGACCAGCTTGATCTGAAGCCAATGGTTTCCGAGCGATTGATCATTGCGGAGTAATCTTGGTGGCCCGCCATTGGAGATCAAAAGAATGTCCAGGTCGCCATCCAAATCGATGTCGGCATAGCAGGCCCCCCTACCCACCGTCGGCTTGAGGAAGTCATCGCCAACCTGATCGCGGCCCAGCTCCACCAACTCTGTCGCTGCCTTCGATCCGGCATTCCAGAACAACTGCGGTGGCTGCTGGTACTGCTCAGTCGGCTGGACTTTCGAAATCTCTTCTTCCAAATGCCCATTGCTGCAGACGATATCCAAACGACCATCGAGATCCATGTCGGCAAAGAAGATACCGAAGGTGAGACGAAGAAGGGTTTGCGGGCCAAAGCCTGTGAGGGAGGCAGAATCGAAAAATTGCGGTTTGGCGCCACGGGAGACATAGAGGCTGCAAGGTTCGTTGGCGAAGTTTCCGATGGCGATCGCCATGTTGTCATCGTTGCGTAGAAAGCCGCAGTCGATGCCCATGGCGCCCGTGGCGATGCCGCGTCGATCGAAGGCCACCCCGGCGGTGACTCCGACATCTTTGAAGGTGCCATCCTTCTGGTTGAGCAGCAGGAAGTTGGCGACGGTGTCATTGGCTACCATGACATCCATCCAGCCATCGCGATTGACATCGACGGGGGCAAGGGCCAGTGACTTTCCCGAAGGAACTTGGGTGGCTGCGTTACGAATCTGCAAGTTTGCCGATTCAGAAATATCGGAGAACTGCTGGCCATCGTTGCGATAGAGCGTCAAAAAGGTTCCACCGAAATTGGTTGGCTGGCCATACGCGCGACCGACGCCCGTGAGGGTGAAGTTGTTTCTAAGATCCAGGTCCCGCGACCAGACGACGTAATCACCCACCAGCAGATCCAAGTCATTGTCGCGATCGAAATCAAACCACATCGCCGGGCAGCTCCACCGATTTTCACCGCCACCTCCGACTCGAAACTGGCTGGTCACGTCGACAAACTTCCCCTGTTCGTTGCGGTACAAATGGTTGCCCCCAATGGCGGTCACGAACAGATCGACCCAACCGTCTCCGTCGAAATCACCGAATGCCGGGCCCATGCCATAGAAAACTTGGTCCAGGCCAACAGCCTGGGTCACATCGACGAACTTGGTTCCTTTGTCGTCGTTGCGATAGAGCTTCATGGTCGGCTTCGGAGAGGTTACCTTGCTGGACCAAGCCCAATCCGACCCGTTGATTAGGAGAATGTCCTGGTCCCCATCGTTGTCGAAATCAAAGAAGCCACCACCTCCCCCCATCGTTTCGGGCAAAAGTCGTTCCCCTTCCTTGCCCGTATGGTGACGGAAATCGATGCCAACCTGGGTCGTGATATCGGTCAGGGGAATGGTCGGCAGCACCGACTGCTCGACTTCGCGGATCTCCGGTGCCTGAACCTGTGTCACCACGTCGACTGGTTTGGGTTTCCCTGCTGAATAGATTCCCCAAGCCACCAGAGCGACGGCGGCAAGCATTCCGATGACGGCCAGTGATCGGCGCAGAGCGACCGAAATGACGTAATCGTCCTGAGACAGGTCGTTCGGATCGTCGATGCGATCATGCTTTCGGGTTGTCATGGAGTCTTACCAATGGCAAACGATAGACCAGGAGATGAGCATGCACCACCACAATCCATCAGGGGCTTGCTGGCGGCGAGGCGGAGATTGCAGAGGATTTCTTCACGTCATTTTCATTTGAAGATTGTATCTGGGTTGCAGCGGCGGGTGCGCTTGCGGCAGAAGAATCCATTTGGGGGGGTGACCGCTCGGTAGACGACGAGGCCGCACCATTGGCTGCCCCAAGCCCTGGCGCTTCTGGACGGTGTAGAGAGTAAATCACCAATTGCTCTGCAGCAAAGTTAGCTGCTGGGTACTTTTCTCGCGCCACCGGCCGCGCCACATCGGCTGCGTTATCGTCCGGCTTGTACTGAAGGTTTCGATCGCGATGATACGCTGACTTTCCCTGATCCCCTAGTCGCTCGTAAATATCAGCCAGGTTGGCGTGAGCGGTGGTGTTTTCTGGATCCAGCGACAGGACGGTTTCGAATTCGCGCTTCGCCTCATCCAGATATTCCCGCGAACGGCTGGGGTTTCCGCGAGCGGCCATCAGCTCGGTGAGGTCCATCAAGGTCAGGCCGAACTCATTGCGAACGATGTAATCGCGGCTGAAGTCGAATCCCCGGTCGCGCCGCTGTGGTGACTGATCGTACAAGACGCTTCGATAGTTCTTCTCTGCCTCAAAGAAGTTACCCTGCATGCGGGCTAGGTCACCGCTAAGCCATGCAAAGGTCCAGGGTGGAGGTGGTGGATCCATGGTGGATGAGCGAGCCAAGGATTGGGTGGCCGCATTCACATCCCCCTCGGCTCGCTGCACCCTGGCGAGGTTCAGCGGACCATCGTACCGGCCCAATTTCTCTACTTCGGCGAACGCTTCCGAAGCTTGTTTGAGCTGCGATCCGCCGGCAAGGAATAGTCCGATTCCGTAATCGTTCCAGCGTTGCCAAGTTTCAGGCACGGGTGGCTTGGATGGTTTCTCTGCAGCCACCTGGGTACCTGTCGCGGTGACGATCGGGAAGACGACTTGGTCTTCCGCCACGACGGTGATCGGAAGTGGATTGGGTGTCTCGGAAGCCGATCCTGAACCAGCAAAACCTCGGTCGCCGGGCTTCAGGGCCTGGTTCATGAAATCGAGGTAACCCTTGTCGAACTTCCGGTATAGCAGACGAACGGAGACTTCGATCGGCGCTTCGATCGATTCGGGAACATCCAGACGATAGTGCACAGTCTGACCCGATCCAGGTGGGATTTGATGATCGTAAAGAGCGACGAAGATATCCTGAGCGTTGCGACGCGCGATGCGATTGCCATGGCGATCGATCACAAAGTTATTGACATAA
>JBJSWM010000128.1:0-1104 GCA_046085865.1 Pirellulaceae bacterium | reverse complement strand
CGCAATGCTTCTCCAGGAAGGCTTCAAATGGTTCGGATCCGCTAGCGATGTTGCGCAAGCCAAAAAAGGCCGCCACGAGCAGAAGAGAACGAGTCAGCATCAAATACGCTCCAAAGGGGCTTTCGATAGGTTGACGCAGATCCGCAGTATCGCCATCCATTTTTGAGTCTGTTTGAGCGCCGACGAGACGGCGGTGATTTTTCACTCCCTGCTTCCAGCCAGCCTGCCTCATGCTCTCGCCAAGCCAATGGAAAAAGATGTGTTGCTAGGGTCCAAAGGCGAAGAGTTGCTAAGACCGTGCACCGACCGGTACCTTGGTCGGCTCCAGAGACTCTGCTGGCGCTGGTTTCGTATCCTGAGCCGGGCATCATGTCGCGACAGACAGTAGCTGAGGTGTGAATCCATGGATTTCGTCCGGCGCAGGACCGAGGTCGACAAATGTAGACAATCGATAGCCTTGGTTCAGTCTATCAGCCTCAATTGGCTTTGAAATAGCGGTTTTTAAACGATTTGTGATGGAATTGGAAATGATGAAGAATCGATCGTCACTAATCCCTTGATGCTGTCACAGTTGGAGTTCTTGGAAGCGAATTTGAAGACGAGCGATTGGTTTTGGGGACTCATGTAGGGTGTGTGTAGCGGTCGGTTCACGCGAGTCATAATGGGGTGGTTGACCGGTGAACCAGATGATGCGTATTTGCCATAAAGATCTGACCGCAAACACACCAGAACCAGACCTAGATCCCAACATTGTCTTGAGGCCATGAGGGCCGACATCGAAATGGTGGTGGCGACCGCCGGAGGTTTGGAGAGGAGGGTGATTTACTCCTTCGAGCCCCGGGGCCTCGCGGCCCCGGCAACCACTATGCCGCCCCTCCGGGGCTGGTTTTTTGGGTAAACAGAGAGGTCGCTTACGAGACCCACATTGTGGTACGGGTCGACATCGAAATGCCTGTGGCTGTAGCAACCTGCTGGGATAGGAGGGAATTTCATTCCATCGAGCCCCGGGGCCTCGCGGCCCCGGCAACCACTATGCCGCCCCTCCGGGGCTGGTTTTTTGGGTAAACAGAGAGGTCGCTTACGAGACCCACATTGTGGTACGGG
>JBJSWM010000127.1:0-2335 GCA_046085865.1 Pirellulaceae bacterium | reverse complement strand
GAACGTTGCAAGGCCACCGGCAAGCAGCAATGTCTGTCGGATCGCTGAGCGGAATGGGGACATGGGAGTAGGTTCCTTAACAGAGGCGATGAGTTGGTTTCGGGTGGAGGTGAACTAGGTGATCAGCGGAGCTGTTGGCCGCTGACCTGATCCAATTGCTGGCGGATGAAGCTGGGGTTCAGCGGATAGAACCCGGCTTTCATCACTTCCATCTGCCCATCGCGACTGAGCACAAATCGCAGCACCGCTTCACGGACTCCCCCTTCGGCAGCAAGAGCTTCTTGGTCGACTACCAGCATCAACGGGCGCATCAGCGGATAGCGACCTGCCAGCACCGAAGCCGACTCGGCAGGTACCGGGGAACCATCGATCAGCAGTGGCACCTTACGAGCGTTGGGGTTCTGTGTCGACAATTCGCCAATGGCGATCGCCAGCGGATCTTTTCCGATCGCCGCGACAATTTCAGCGTTCGATGTGATCGGTGCACTGCCAGGAGTGACCTGATTGGCGGTACGCCCCCCAAGAAGGGTTCGTGAGACGAAGACTTGGCTGGCGCTGCCGGCTTCCCGTTCGTAGAGCTTCACCGGCTGGTTGGCGATGGGGCTGCCGGGCGCGAAGGTGCCCCATTTGAGGCTGCCGGGAGCGGCCGAGTAGATCTGCGTCAGCTGTTCAGGGCTTAGCGATGCGATGGGGTTGTCCTTGTGGACGAAAACGGCCATCGCATCGGTCGCGACGACGATCGCCATCGGCTTTTTTACCTTGCCCGACTGCAGGATTTTCAGATCCTCGCCGTCGACCCCTCGGCTGACGCCAGCGATGACCGTTGGATCATCGGCCAATTGCCGAAGGCCCTTATCGGATCCCTCGGGAGTCCCGGAGAATTCGACTTCGGGGTGGAATTTTCTGAAGAGCGCAACCCACTGGTGCCCCAGATCGGCCATGGTGGTCGATCCCGAGATCACGACTTTCCCCTTCAGCGTCGCAGTAGGGCGATAGGGAGGGATTTGCTCCAGGAGCTGCTGGAGCTGCAGTTGCTGAGCTGCGGCGAGGGCCTGGGCTGTTGCAGGAGCCTGAGCTGTTGCAGGAGCCTGGGCGTTTGCGGCGGCGCCCGGAGCGGCGAAGGCGGCCCCAGCGGCAGCAGGTGGAGCGGCAGTTCCTGGTGCGGACTGAGCCAATAGCTCAGGGGAACCCAGGACGACTGAGGCGGCGAAAAGGGTGAAAAAAGAACGGAATCGAAACAAAATGGACATAAGTTTCCCTCCCTGGTGCATGCGAATCGTGGCGGGTCAAAATTCCTAACAGAGACCCGTCCTGTTGGCTGTGAAAGCCAAGCGTCTTGGAATGAGCGCGACGCATTCTAAACCGGGGGCTTGGGAACCACCTACCCCAGTTTTTCAATCGTTTTGGGGGATGGAACCAAGGGGCATCGAAAATGAAAAGCGACCAATTTTTCGAGAAATCGGGCAGGTGCGCGAACTGCCATTGGCCGGACTTGGTCTATCGGTTAGATTGTTTTGCCTACGGGGTGTAGCGCAGTCTGGCTAGCGCATCTGCTTTGGGAGCAGAGGGTCGTAGGTTCGAATCCTATCACCCCGATTTTTTTGGCCTTATGGCCAAAAAAATCAGAGAGTAGATGGGAGAAAGTAGAGAGTAGAAAAACGCCGAACGGAGCGGTTGCAGTTCACAAGCGAGCGACCGATCTAATGCGGAAAACTACTTTCTCCCATCTACTCGGTCTACTTTCTACTCACTACTCTCTTGGCTGTTTGGTTTTCTCCCACAGCATCTAGCCTCTTCTCCATCGCTGGAGACTTCCATGACCTTCTCCTTCGAGAAGCTGCTCGTCTACCAAAAGTCGGTCGATTTCGCTGACGCGGTCTGCACGGCGTTCCCTCCTCTTCGTAGCCACCGTCGCCAGACGGTGGAAATGATCGTTGGTTGCGCGTGCTACGATCCACCTTCTTCGTAGCCACCGTCGCCAGACGGTGGAAAAGATCGTTGGTTGGGCGTGCTACGATCCACCTTCTTCGTCGCCACCGTCGCCAGACGGTGGAATAGATCGTTGGTTGCGCATGCTACGATCCACCTTCTTCGTAGCCACCGTCGCTAGACGGTGGAAAGGGTCGCTGGTTGCACGAGGACGATCCCTCCTCTTCGTAGCCACCGTCGTCAGATGGTGGAAAAGATCGCTGGTTGCGCGTGCTATGATCCACCGCGTGGCCGAGGTGGCTTCAAGCTGCGGGCGATCGATTCATGCAGAGCTTTTCCGAAGCGCGCAACCCGAGGAGGCCCTTGGGTATCGAAAGCGAGTGCCCTTGAAAACCGCACGGAATCG
>JBJSWM010000126.1:0-1076 GCA_046085865.1 Pirellulaceae bacterium | reverse complement strand
GAAGGATCGGCTGATGCAGCGCGCCAAGTTGGACTGGCGCCTGCCGAGTGGTTTACTTTTTCCTCCACCGACGGCACCACCACGCTGCACGGGATCCTTCAAAAGCCGGCTCATTTTGACCCCACCCGCACGTACCCGTTGGTGATCGATGTCTACGGAGGCCCCGCCTCCCAGGGGCTTCAGTGCCGCTACAGCGCCGGCAATCCTCTTTGTGAACTAGGAGTCGTGGTGGCAAAGATCGGCAATCGAGGCACCACAGGACGCGGGAAGGCGTTCGAGTCAGCGACCTATCAGAGGCTGGGTGGCGTCGATCTGGATGACCAAGCGGCGGGCGTCCGCCATCTGGCGACTGAGCCTTGGGTGGATGGCAAGCGCGTCGGCATCTTCGGGCACTCCTATGGCGGCTATATGGCCGCTCTGGCCGTGCTGCGCTATCCCGACCTCTTCCACGTCGCGGTGGCCGGCGCTCCGGTGACCAACTTCAAAAACTACGACACGATCTACACCGAGCGTTACATGCGCACGCCGCAGGAAAATCCTGAGGGTTACCGGCTGGGGTCCTGCATGGAATATGCATCACAACTTCGTGGTAAGCTGCTCCTGGTACATGGATTGGTCGATGACAATGTCCACCCTTCCAACACCTGGCAACTGTCCAAGGCGCTTCATGATGCCAACAAGCGATTCGACATGATGATCTATCCGCAGTTCGACCACGGGATCGGTGGAACCTACGGAAGGCTCCGCACCGAATACCTTGCGCTGCACCTGAACCCCACGCCAGTGCCTATGCCATCCCTGGAGCCAGCAGGACAGCAGCAGCCCGCCTCGGAAGCGACTGGCAAATAGACGCATGCCATCGCAAGAGTTATCGGTCGGCGGGCGCAGCCGCTTCCATCGACCGGCTTGGGAGGTGCATTGGGCACCAACACTCCCAATCGTTTGACTCAAGCAGTTTCTCTGCTAACCTGGGAATCGGTTCAGGAAATCAAATTTCTTATCAGGTAAAGAAAGGCTCCTTCGAGAAGTTCGAGATAGAACTTTACAAGATCGGTATTGCCTTTGTCTTGAAGCTG
>JBJSWM010000125.1:0-4541 GCA_046085865.1 Pirellulaceae bacterium | reverse complement strand
ATTTCACTGGAGTCCCGTCCGGACTCTACACATTGGCTGCGGTCTCCGGCAAATCGGTTGGAGTGATCGCCTTGAATGTGCTGGAAGGGGATGCTGGCGCTCACCTTGGGTCGCAGGTGGATCTTCCGGTGAGCCAGGAGGTTCCAGGATCGGCACGCCGCCTGCTCGCAGGTCAGTTCCGTCCGAACATGTCGACCAGGGCCTCTTATGCCTCGCAAGACCCGATCGCTCCGCAACGCGACTTTGCCTCGTCTTTTTCCGTGATTCGAGATGCTGAGGGACGAGTCGAAGGGAATGTGCGATCGGCGACGAATCCTTCCTCCCGCGACTACTCCGACACGCAAGTTCTGATCACTCGAAACGGTCAGGAGGTTTTCCAGACCCGCGCTTCGACATCGGGATCCTTCCGTTTGGAAGGGATGCAGCCTGGGGTGTATGGCATCGTTGCTGCTGGATCGCATGGCATTTACTCGAGTTCATTCGTGGTGAGCGACGTTCAGAAATCGATCTCCCAAACGTTGGAGGGAGAACGCTTTGTAGCTCAGACCAGTTCGGGATGCCCTGCTCTCAACTGCGAACTGGGATGTCACAACGATTACACGGTGGTCGAAACCTTGATCGAAGACTGCACCTCGCTTGCCTGCCAGGATCCCTGCGGTTGCCCCATGCCCATGGGTGGCTTTGGAGGCGGTTATGCTGGCGGGGGCGGTGGTGGTGGTGGCGGGGGCGGAGGCTTTGGCGGTGGCGGTTTGGGAGCCATTGCGATCGCCGGTGGAATCATCGCAATTATCGCAACCGATGAGACAGATCCTCCAGTAAGTCAGTAAGCCAGAGTAGCCGGAATGGCGGCGTGAAGGACTTTGATTTTTAAGAGCCATCGGTCGCAATGACAGATGGCTCTTTTCGTTCCCTCTCTCGGCGAGCATGCAGATTGCCAGATCGATGCCTTAGGTAGCTTGCCCTTCGCTCCAGGAGGTCCGCTTGACGGAACGATTTGAAAAGGCAGACGCTCTCCTTGGACGAATGGTTCATTGCCGGACCCAGGATGGCCTGAAGCTGGATGGGTTCCTGCAGCGAGTCGCGGAGCAAGCCAAGAGACAGACTGCAGAGGATGGCAGCATCCAAACTGCCAGTGAAACGCTCTGGATCCTAGTCCACGGGGTCGCCAGTAACTTCTATGGCTCTCGCTTGCTGCAGTGTTGCGCGGAACACTTCGTCGGTGTGGGCTGTGACGCAGTCCGAGTCAACACTCGGGGCCACGATGCGATGGCTTTTTTCAGCAACGGTCTTTCGGTCATTCAGGCGGGTGCTGCTTACGAGTCAATTGGTGACGCGGTCAAGGATCTGCATGCCTGGGTGGTGTGGGGGAGGGAGCTTGGGTATCGAAGGATCGGCATCCTGGGCCACAGCCTGGGTGCCGTCAAGACGGTGTTCAGTCTGTCTCAGTCGATGGAGCTGTTCTCTCAGGTGCAACAGCTGGTGCTACTCTCCCCACCCCGTTTCAGCCCCTCCCTGTTCCGCGCCGACCCGCGGGGCAAGCGCTACGCTTCGGCAATGGCTCAAGCCATCGAGGCGATGGAAGGGGGGGAACCGGACAAACTGATGCGCGTCTCCTATCCATTCCCGATGCTTATTTCGGCGAGGGCCTATCGGGAAAAGTACGGGGAACCTGCGAAGTACGACTACCTTCCGCTGGCATCCTCGATTCTCATTCCTACCCTCTGGTGCTTTGGTTCCCAGGAGGTCAGAAGCGGCAAGGGATCGTTCCGCGATGCGGATCAGCATTGGCGAAATCTTGGTCTGCCACCGATCCACTCTTTGGAGGTCATCGATCGAGGGGACCACAATTACGCTGAAGTTTTGCCTGAACTACTGCAATGCATCGACCGCTGGATGGCCGGTGCCGGCCGCTACGATTCCACCGCCGATTGACTTGGTTGGAATATACCACCGTGGAAGCAGGCTGGATGCGTCGACCGGGTGTGGCGGGGGCCAGCCTGCCACCGGTGCTGGTTGGCGACTGCCAGCCTCTCGGGTATGCTCGTTCTTCTACGACCACCCCCCCCGTTACCTGCCCGACGATCTTTCTGAGAGGACACGATGACATCTTCGAGCGACCTGAGCGCTTTGGCAGCCCAGCGAAAAGCGGAATTGGATCAGCACACGGTTGAAATGGTGCATTGGCACTTTTCGGACGCCACCGGCAGCCCTTTCTGGCTCGAGAAAAAAAGGGGGCTGAATTTCGATCCGCTCAAGGAGGTCAAGGGTTTTGACGACCTGAAGAAGTTTCCTCTTTTCGAAGATGACTGGTTGCGTGGAGGCCCCGTGAGGCGGTGGGTTCCTAAGGGCCTCGAGGGGCGTCCCACCTACGTCTTTGAGACAGGGGGAACGACGGGGATCCCCAAGAGCCGCGTGGTGATCGATGACTTTCGCATCGACTATGAGAATTTCTCGGACACCCTTCCCGACCAGTATTTCCCGAAAGGCTCCAACTGGCTGATGCTGGGGCCATCCGGGCCCCGGCGACTGAGGTTGGCAGTGGAACATCTTTGCCAGTACCGTGGCGGCATCTGCTTCTGCATCGACCTCGACCCGCAGTGGGTGATCAAGTTGATCAAGAAGGGTTGGATGGAGCATCTGGAGGAGTACAAGAAGCACTGCATCGATCAGGCGATCACGATCCTTACGGCGGGCCATGACATTCGCTGCATGTTCACCACCCCCAAGCTTCTGGAAGCTTTGGCTTATGGTCTGGCAGAGAAGGGGACCAGCATCCAGGAAGTTGGGATCACCGGCATTTTTTCTGGGGGCACCGAATTCACCCCGCAGTGGACTCGATTTGCGGTCGAGGAATTGCTGGGCGGACCAACCGAAGAGAGTGGCGTCTACATGACCCCGACCTACGGCAATACGCTGATGGGCCTGGCCTGCTCCAAGCCGATCGGGCCACATGACGGGTACAAGATTTCCTATTACGCCCCGCAGCACCGCGCTGTGGTGGAGGTAGTCGACTTCGACGATCATCAGCGTGTGGTCGAATACGGCAAGACGGGACGTGCGAAGCTCTACACGATGACCAAGGAGTTCTTTGTTCCAGGATTCCTAGAGCGGGATGAAGGGGAACGCGAACCGCCCTGCGACCTTTATCCGTGGGATGCGATCAGTGGGGTTCGCCCCTACCACGTTCTCGCTTCCTCGACGACCGTCGGCGTCTACTGACGCAAGACAGGTCTCCTCCGTAGGGTCGATCCTTCGGCCCTCGATCGCCACTTGGTACTGTTTGCTGCATTTGAAAGGATCGACGCCCCATGCTGACCCTGCATCCCTTGCGTTGGGGAAAGCCCTACCAGTCTCTCGAAACCCAAGAAGTGATTCATTTCGATACGGGCGAACCGATCGCCAAGATCGGTCAGGTCAATGGTGGCATGGTCCAGATGGATCTTCGGAAGGCGGACCAAGCTCGGGCCGCTCTTCGGAAGGTACCCAGCGATCAGCTTTTGAAGATGTGCACCAAGGCGGCGGAGTTGTTCGAGCATGCGACGTTGCCGATGGGGGACGGCCACCAGTCGGTGGACGACTTTATCCTGCAGCAGTCTGCCAGCACGGGACTGCCCGAGCACATGTGCCGGTCGAACATGAAGAAGAATTCGTTCGTCCTGGCGAACATGGAGAAGATTCTCGATGCGCTGACGCGCGGGCTGTCGCTCCCGATTCTCTCCGCAGGCTACGGCGAGGAGGGGCGAGGCGTGATCGTCAGCTACCAGGCCCAGACCCCGATCTTGGGTGCCGTGCTCCCCAACAATTCCCCTGGCGTCCATACGTTATGGTTGCCCGCCATTCCTTTGCAGGTCGGTTTGGTGCTCAAGCCAGGTTCTCAGGAACCTTGGACACCGTATCGGATGGTGGCTGCCTTCATGGAAGCCGGTGTACCAAGAGAGGCATTCTGCCTTTACCCAGGCGGGCACGACGTCGGTTCGACCCTTCTGGCCAAGTGCCAGAAGTCGATGATTTTCGGTAGTGCGCAAACGGTTCAGCAGCATGCAGGCAATCCGCGAGTGCAGGCACACGGCCCCGGTTTCTCCAAGGTGATTCTGGGAGACGACTTGGTCGATCGCTGGGAGGACTACCTCGACTTGATGATCGAAAGTATCGTCAGCAATTCTGGACGCAGTTGCATCAACGCCTCCGGTGTGTGGGCATCTCGTCATACGGAAAAAATCGCTGAGGCTCTAGCAACTCGCTTGGGCCCGATCGATGTGCGCAGCCCCAAAGACGACAGTGCCCAACTGGCGGCATTCACCAATCCAGCCATGGCAACGGGAACGTATGCGATGGTGCAGAAGGATCTGGAGGAAAGCGGTGTGACCGACTACACAGCATCCTTTGGGCCGAGGCTGGTCGAGCAGGCTCGTTGCGCCTACCTGAGGCCGATGATCGTGCACGCCGATAGCCCGCAGCGCGGGGTGGCCAGCAAGGAGTACATGTTCCCGTTTGCATCGATCGTCAAATGCTCGCAGGCCGACATGATCAAGTCGATTGGA
>JBJSWM010000124.1:0-3411 GCA_046085865.1 Pirellulaceae bacterium | reverse complement strand
CTCCGCCGAAGAAGGAATTCACCAATCGCTCGCCCAGATACCCATCGACCATCATCTGCCCAGGCAAAGTCCCTTTGGCCGGCTCTTCTCCGAACGCATCTCCTTCTTTCACCCAAGACTCATACGAAGGCGACTCAAAATCCGCAATCAGCAGATCGGGCATTTCTTGAAACGCCATGCACTGGCGGAATGGCGCCGACAGCAAGCAGGATGCGAAAGCAAACAACCACCGATACCAGTTCGAACTTGGATTGCTTTGGATCATTTCCCACCCTTCCTCAGATCGATGATTCGCTGGCTCCTCGCCAAAACCAAGTAACGCTCAGCCCAACGGAGTGAATCCCTATTTTCGTTCGACGGCAACCACATCTGATCCCGTGGAATCCCATCCGATCGTTCGTCCTCTGGTAGCACCACCAACGAAGCGAGCATCCAAGCCTCGCCGTGGCTCCACCGTCCGGAACTACCCTGCAAGGCAATCTGGAAATCGAATTTCGCGGATAAGGCAATCAAGCGCGGTAGGCACAGATCGTATCTGGAAGCCCTCTCGCAACCGGTTCTCAGAGCAGCGGTGGTCGCGTTCAAAACCTCAGGAACAAAGAAACGTCGTATGAAAATTCGTCTTCCCGATGTCGCCGGTGTTGCACTATTTCGCCAGCTCCATCACGACGCGAAATCCGATGTCATAATCTCGCTGGGCGGGGTCGTCGCGGAAACGGAAAGCCGAACGGCAAAAACTGCCGGGGTTATGCCAGCCACCACCACGAGCCACTCGGGCGGTACCAGATTGCGGCCCTTTCGGATCGACGACAGTACCCACTGGGTAGTCACCATACCAATCGCTACACCATTCCCACACGTTTCCGTGCATGTCGTGGATCCCCCATGCGTTCGGGAGTTTCTGCCCCACGCGGCTGGTCGATCCCTTGTTGCCCAAAATGCGTTCCATGTAGTTGGCTTGGTCCTCTTTCCAGAGGGCGGTGGCATCCAGTGGGCGAAGGCCGCTGTTGTTGGCGAACCAACCATGATCCTCCAACCTCTTCCCCTCACCAACGGCGAAGGCACCTTGCCCTCCGGATCGGCACGCATACTCCCACTCGGCCTCACTAGGTAGCCGATACCGGCGGCCCGCCGCTTGCTCCTCCGGCAATTCGCTCAGCCGTCTGCAGAAATCGACCGCGTCGTCCCAGGAAACATTCTCAACCGGATAGTCTTTTCTCGATCCGTCACCAGCATCTTTGAAATGGCTGGGGTTGGCCCCCATGACTCGCTGATATTGCTCCTGAGTCACTTCGGTTTGTCCGAGATAAAACCGACTGGTCAACTGAACGGAATGCAGCGTCTCGTCCGACTCGGCTTCCTTTTGATCGGCCGAACTTCCCATGGCGAATCGACCGGATGGAATCGCGACTAGCCGCATTCCCAAATGGTTGACAACCATTGGCTGGTCAGCCAGTTGGCTATCCTGAGCGAACAGGGGAGCACTGCAGGCAAGTGCCAAAACCAACCCTATCATCCCGATTGCCCGCATCGGACTCCCCCTTCCGCTAGGTCTCTCGATCAAAACGATCCCAATAAAACACCGGCCGAGCGTCCGTAGAATCCGGACGCCCGAAGAGAACTTCCATCACGATAGACCCATCGTCCGCTCACTTCCAGCAGATTCCCGATGGCGATAAAGCCACATCTAGGGAATCCCAAGCGCGAACTGGCCGAAGTTGCATCGGGGATTTCGCCATTCAATGTTCCGACCTACCATGGCGACAAATTCGCCTCGGCGGTCCATCAACGCTGGACGCGTGCGGATCCACCTTTGGCCATCGCTTCCACTTCCGAGAGGCGTGCCATCGAAACATCGCCTGGGAACGTGGTCAGCAGCGCACCGTGAGCCCAGCCTAGACGCAATGCTTCGCCAGGACTGCGGCCAGAGAGCATTCCGTAAAACAACCCGGAAGCGAATCCATCGCCACCACCAATCCGGCAGACGACGTCCAGTTTGCAGGTTGGGCTGACATATTGCTTGCCGTCGTACCACAGGACGGCTGCCCAATCATGTCGATTGGTCGAGTGGACTTCGCGGAGCGTCGTTGCGACAGCTTTGACATTTGGGAACTTTCCAGCAACCCTTTCGATCATTTGGAAGAACGAACTAGGATCGAGCGCCGAACTGTGCTCGACGTCCTGCCCCTCAATCCCCAATCCCTTCTGCAGGTCTTCTTCATTACCCACCAGCACATCGACATGCTCGACGATCTTGCGGATCATCTCTTGCCCCTTCGCCTCACTGCCGATCGTCTTCCACAATTTGGCTCGGTAATTCAAATCAAAACTAGTCACCAGTCCTTGGGCCTTGGCGGCTTTCATCCCTTCCAGGATCAACTCGGAAGTGGTAGGCGAAAGAGCGGCAAAAATGCCCCCGGAATGAAACCATCGCACGCCGGTAGAAAATATCTTGGCCCAATCAAAGTCGCCGGGCTTCAGCATCGCACCCGCTTCGTTGGCGCGATTGTAGAAAACCACCGGTGGCCGCACCCCCTGCCCCCGATCGCTGTATACCGTTGCAATGTTGGGACCCCTTACTCCGTCATGCTCGAACCACTTGTAGTAGGGCCGAACCCCTGTTTCCCGAACCCGCGCTTGCACCAGTTCGCCGATTCCATAATCGACCATGGCCGTCGCGACTCCTGTCTTCAGCCCAAAGCAGTCCGACAGGTTGGCCGCTACGTTGTATTCGCCACCTGAGACGTGAATTTCAAACTGCCGAGCCTTGCGGAAGGGGATGATTCCGGGATCCAGTCGGTGCACCAGGGCACCAAGGGAGAGGAAGTCCAGGTCTTTGGAGGCGGGGATCGATAGCTGAGCCATGTTGGGTCCTTCGATAAACAAAAAAAGATCTGTATCGCGATTTGAATATCCTTCCCTGAGGAAGGACTCTGATTCCATTGTCTCTGGAGATTTCGGCAGTTCAGATCGTCGTGCTGGAGAACCCTCCATCCACAACGATGTTCTGCCCTGTCACAAATGAACTGGCTCGGGAACTTGCCAGCCAAATCACCGCACCCGACAGCTCCTCCGGATTTCCGAATCTGGCCATCGGCGTGTGAGAGATGATCTGCCTACCTCGCTCCGATAAGGAACCATCGGGTTGGTAGAGCAAACCACGGTTCTGTTCGGCTGGAAAAAAACCAGGGCTGATCGCATTGACGCGAACTCCACGAGTTGCCCATTCCCTCGCCAGAAACTGAGTCAGATTGAGGACGGCGGCTTTGGCCGCTTGTTATGGTACTATTTTCACATTATTAGTTACAGGATCGTACCAAATTGATTTTGAAGGTAATCCTGTTGCTGATGTTGGAATATTCACAATAGAGAGATTATTAACAAAAGTGGTACAAACTCTATTTGCTAATA
>JBJSWM010000123.1:0-3393 GCA_046085865.1 Pirellulaceae bacterium | reverse complement strand
AGCTTGCTGTAATAAACCTCATTTCCCACACCGAATACTAGGTGAACCGTGCCGCTAGTGCTGATGCAAGCCTGAGGCTGTTTCGGGGCCAGAGCCTCGCTTCCCTCGAAAATGGTAAATGGCTCACCCGCCTTCGCGAATGAAAGGATCAGCCAGCCAACCAACAAGAAAAGGATGCGAAACATAGGTGCCTTTCTAGAAGCAAATAAGGTGTCAACACCCAGTTTACGCGACTTCTGTGGGTTGCCGGTACTAGGTGGAAATCTGACAGGAACCGGCGGCTAGCGCCTCGCCGCTAAGGTTTGCGTTAGCGATCATCTTCTGCGCGGGGCGTGGTACGGAAAGATGAGGCTCTCACGGAGGCACGGGGGACACGGAGGTAAGGAATATTTTTTCTGATTGTGACATCGCATGGGGGTTCGGATGCGGATTGGTTTCGCCGGACCGCGTTAGCGGCTGGATTCTTTTGTGGGTTGCCGGTGTGCGACGATGGCAGGAATGCATGGATGACAGAACCAGTTGATCAACGCAAATCCTGCTCCAGCTCCGCCTCGACGTGGACCGTACCATCGGAATCGATGGCGACGCGAAGGAGGTTCGGGACGCAGCAGACAGGACAATCTTCCACGTACTGTTGATGGCCACCCTGGCTGACATCGATGACCGTGACGATCTGTTCGCCACAATGCTGGCAGATATAGTCCCCTTCGGACTGGCAAAGCCCGTTGGCATCTTTTGATGGCTGCAGAGGATCTCCAGCGACCACCTCCCTCCAGCCATCTTCCAGAAGAACTCGGCATGCCCAATGGAGAGTATCCAGCGACTGCGGGTCGCCCAGGCGATGGTCGGATCCAACTTCCAGTAGCTGCTCTCGGGCGCGGCCGCTTCGCTGCAGGAGTTCCACTGAGTCGTCGAATGGGACCACGTCATCCTTTTGCGAGTGCAGGATCAGTGACCGTTCCGGCAGCACCGCAAAGCCGCCAAACCGTCTCCATCCTGGACAAAGCAACACACGAGGTAGGTTCGGGGCCGGTAAGTGGAGCGCGATCGAACCACCGCGTGAAGAACCAACCAGAAGATCGGGCTGCGACTGCTTCCACGCGTCGGTCGCTTGACGCAGCGCCAAGTCCCAATCGTCGTCATCCAGTGCAGGTTGTATGACTTCCAAACCTCGAGATTCCAACGACTGAGGCTTGATGCCCCCTGGTACGCTGTGCCACCCATGAAGATAAAGAACTCGCATCGATTTGACTTGTCTCATGTCAGGTTCTGTTCCATCTTTGAGCCATCTCATTCGCAGCACCCGGTCGAAGGTTGGCGTTGGCTCGGTGTGGTTCCGGCTCCATGTCCTACGAGGTATTTTGCTATGGCGAATCACCACACTGGAAACCAGCCTAGGGGGAATCAACGCGCCCTGCCAGTCGGGGTTCGTTGTGGGCTGGCGATCGCCTGGATGGTTTCTATGGTGATTGGTGTGGTTGCAGGGGAGCTTCAGGGTGGAGAAGTGGAGCCGTATGGGATCCAGGTGGTCGACCGCCAGACAGGGCGCGGTGTGCCGCTGGTGGTGCTGGAATCGGTCGACCGAGTCCGCTTGGTGACCGATAGCGGTGGCTGGGTAGCGATCGACAATCCCCAGTGGATGGGGCAAGAAATTTTTCTAACGATCTCCAGTGATGGCTACCAATTTCCAGCCGATGGATTTGGCTTCCGAGGAAGGAAGTTTAAGGTGGAGCCAGGGGGGCGTCAGAAGATCGAGATCGATCGCACGATGCCAGCTCAGAGACTCTATCGAATCACCGGAGGCGGGATCTATGCCGCCAGCGATCGGCTGGGTGAGCGAAGGGATCTCCCGAGACCACTTGGGGATGTGGTTGGCTGCGACAGCGTGCTGACCGTACCGTTTGGCGATCGGCTGTTCTGGTTCTGGGGCGATACGCTTCGCCCTGACTATCCGATCGGTGGCAGTTTCCATATGACCGGTGCCACCACCCCGCTGCCGGATCGTTGGCATGAGCCGATGGAGAGGTCGATTCCGCTGGAGTATTTCAGCGACGAAAACCAGCGAGCACGGCCCGTGGCAATGATGCCAGGGGATGGGCCGACATGGTTGACCGCTCCGGCTGTGCTTGCCGATCCAAAGGGAGATCGTGTCCTGGTGGCTCCCTATGAAAAGATCCGCAACGGCCTGGAGGCTTATCGATGGGGGTTTGCTATTTGGGACGAAGGCGAAGAAAAATTTCTCCCCTTTCGCCAATGGGAGGCTCGTCCTCCCCTCTTTCCGTCGTCTCAGAAGCACCTGTGGCTGGATCGGGAGCAGGGGGGAAAAGAATATCTCTATTTCTGTGATCCGTTCCCGCGGCTGCGCGTCGAGGCGACGCTGGATTCGTTTGTCGATCCGGGAAAGTATGAAGGGTTCACCTGCCTTCTGGACGATGCAACCGTGAAGTCGGCAATGCTGGATCGCGACGCCATGGGGCATGTGCGTTACGGCTGGCGAACGGGACAGCGCGCCCTGGAAATCGAGGAAGAGCGAGAGATGCTGCAGGCCGGGAGGATCCTACCGGACGAAGCGCACTGGCAGTGGATCGATGCATCCAGTGGCGATCGGGTGATGGCTCACCGTGGCACGCTGGCGTGGAATTCCTATCTCAAGCGTTGGTTGATTGTCGCCAATCAGATCGATGGTCATCCTTCGATGCTGGGGGAGTTGTGGATTGCGGTTGCCCCCGGCATGACCGGACCCTGGAGGTATGCCACCAAGGTGATCACGCATCAGTCCATGAGCTTCTACAATCCCAAGCACCATTGGCTCTTTGATGCGAAGGAGGGAAAAAGCATCTTTCTGGAGGGGACTTATACGCAGACATTTTCGCGCGGGGCACAGGCGGTGCCGCAGTATGAATACAACCAGATTCTCTATCGGTTGGATCTGGATGATCCCAGGTTGCTGTTGCCGGAGTCGATGGAGGGGGGGCCGAATTGGAGCGGCAATCGCTTTTACGCCATGACTAGGCCGGCTGCGGGTTTGGTGGGGTTTGGCAGTTTCGGTGGGAGGCTTCAAGCGATTTCCGGATCCAGCCTGACTCAGAAGATCGCGTTCTATGCAGCAGACAGGGCTGGTGTGCATCCAGCCATGGTGCCGCTGTGGGAGTGGCTTCCAGAAGATCCTGCAGAGGTACCCTTTTATTCTATCGACCGGCAGCAGCAGCGCGATGGGTATCGCTTGCAGCCCGATCCGGTCGCATGGGTATGGAGGTGACAAGGCGCGGAAATGGGGATGTGTCGGGTAGAGGTGCAGCGAATTTTTTTGGCGTCGGGATCAGGGCAGCACAGGTCTTATGGCGAACTTCGAAAGGAGGCGGGATTGGCAGATCCAGGAATCTACAACATCAC
>JBJSWM010000122.1:0-3126 GCA_046085865.1 Pirellulaceae bacterium | reverse complement strand
CTTCGGCCTCCGGCAATTTCGATTGTTCCACCAGCAGCTCGGCCAGCTTCAAGCGGGCTTGGTGATAGCCGGGATCTTTTGCGACTGCTTGGAGAAACAAATCGGTGGCGGGAGCGATCTGATAGTCGACCGTCTTCAGCGCCGCTTCCCAGTAGTCGATCTTCGGGCTGCCCGGTTCCTGTTCACGCCAAAGATCCAGCAGTCGCTTGCCGTCGCCAAGCCGCCAGGCGCCGATGTAGCCTTTGAGGAACGGTTCGTAGACGGTCCCCTTATTCCTCCACCCGCGCTGCAGCATGGTCGCCAAGTGCTGTTCCGGCTCCTCCATCGATCCTTCCTGGGCCATGCGGAGCCAAAATGGCATCTGGGCTCGCTCTGGCTTCATCCCCAATTCCATGGCGCGATCGACATGCTTCTTCAGTCGCACCGAGTCGCCCATGCGGCGGTACACCTCCGCCCGTAGCCATTCCAGCTCCCCTTGTCTCCCCAGCCATCGCTCCGCACCGGCGACTTGGTCAAGCATCTTTTCCGGGTGATCGGTGTCGATTTGACGCCACCAACGGTCGACCACCGCAGCGGCGATCCAGGGTCGAGCCACAAGAAACCCTGCCAAAAGGCCGAAAACCAACCCCGCCCACCACCATCGCCGAGCCCACAGGGAAGGAGGTTGATTCATGGCAAAGCCTGCGAAACTTGAGAAAAATGGGCTCTAACCTTACGAAACCACCGACCACGTCGAGGCTCGTTTTTCACTTGCGACCAACTTCGCCTCTCCGTATACTACGGAACTTCGACAAGTTGGTTGCTTGAGGAGTAGCAGGAATGACGCTGGACAAGAGTTTAAAGGTGCGAGCCGGTGCGATCAAATCGCGCAACGTCATGAATCGCGCCGAGCGGATCAAGAGGCTTCAGGAAATCGGCAAATGGAGCGATGATCTGTCGGTTGTCGGCATGCCGAAAGTCCGCGTTCCCAAGGTCTCGTTGAAGAAGAAGAAGAAGGTCAAGAAGGAAGAAGAAGCCGATCCCAAGAAGGGGAAGAAGAAGTAGTACTGGGCTTTCATCCGTCCCAGCCTCCGCTTTCGATTGGCTTACCCAAGCACTCAACCCCAGTCTTTGCGGCTGGGGTTTTTTATTGCATGGGGACTGCTTTCGGCACCGATCAGCACACCCCGCTGTCGCTTCGTGGCATGCCAACCGATCGGTAGTCGATCCGTACCGCTCGCCAACAGGGCTTCCCAGTCGTCGGCCTTGTTGAAGTCATTCCACTCAGAGCAAAAGAGAAATGGAAGCGGACCGACCAGCGTGGCTTGCCGAACCGTTGGGCTCACCGATCAGGCTGTTTTGTAGGAAGCGGTATCGGGGAAGGAAGAGGGAGGTGCGGCTTGCGGAATAGTCCCTTTGAGCACTCGCAACTCAAATCCCTGAGTCAGCAGCTTGCCAGCATGACTGGCAGGTAAACGGCAGTGGATCAGGACACCCTCTTCGTGATATTGTTTCGAGAGGATTTCGCCAGCCATCGTCAACCACGCCACCTTCTTCCCATCGGCCAGCGGCAAAGTCACCTCCAGCTCGACGAAATCTCTGGAGAGAGACTGTCCCACGCGACTGGCAAGTATCGGCACCCCTTGGCCTGTCGCCGCGCTGATCGGGACGGCATGAGGGTAACGTTCCATTAGCATCGCTAACTGATCTTGCGTGGCGCTGTCGATCTTGTTGACCACCAGCAACGTATCTTTCTCTTCGATACCGATCTCCCGCAGCACTTCATAAACCGCTCGAATCTGATTGAGCACCGCCGGATTGGATCCATCTGCGACGTGGAGCAAAAGATCGGCTTGGCGCGCCTCTTCCAAAGTGGCGCGAAAGCTGGCGATCAGTCGGTGCGGCAGATCTCGAATGAAACCAACGGTATCACTGAGCAGCACGGGCCCCCAACCGGGCAGCTGCCAGCGGCGCGTTCGGGTGTCAAGCGTCGCAAACAGCTTATCGACTGCCTCAACCTGCGCGTCGGTCAGGGCATTCATCAAGGTGCTTTTCCCAGCATTGGTGTACCCGACTAGAGAGACGGTCAGAGTCCCTTCCCGCGAAGCGACTTCTCTCGCCTTGCGGCGTTCAATCTTGGCTAGATCCATTTTCAATTCATGAATGCGCTTCTCCGCCAAACGCCTGTCGACTTCCAGTTGCTTTTCTCCAGGCCCTCGCATCCCAACACCCATCGTCTGGCGCGACAGGTGCGTCCACATCCGCTTCAGCCGCGGCAGCGAATACTCAAGCTGCGCTAGTTCAACCGCCAGACGCGCTTCATAGGTCCGAGCGTTGGTGGCGAAAATGTCGAGAATCACCTCGGTACGATCCAAGACCTTACAACCAACAGCCTTTTCCAGATTGCGAGTCTGAGCCGGCGTCAAATCGTTGTCGAAAATGACAACATCCGCCTCCCAGAAGTCGACTAGGTGCTTCAATTCTTGCACCTTCCCCTTGCCCAGATAGGTCGTCTGGTCAGGATGCTCTCGACGCTGCACCACAAAACCGACCACCTCCGTACCAGCAGTTTTGGCCAGTCCTCGCAATTCCTCGAGCGGATCGTCGCCTACTTTGGCATCGGAAGCCAGTAATCTTGCTAGCAAACACTTCTCCGAAACTTGGCGGTCCTGGCGATCTTGAGGTTGCAAAGGGGTTCCTTTCTCCCTGGGAATTGGCATGACGGTCACGAACGATGCGATGCGCTCGACCGTGTGGTTAGCGGGTTGTGACATGACCTCTTGGTAATGTACCTCTTTCTACCGTATGCAAGCGATCGCGTCGGAGCAATGTTTGCTTGCGAATTCAATTCATTTCTTCCCGGTGAGGGCCGTTGAATGTAGCCGGACACAGGTCAAGAAATCGTGTTCCGGCCTCCAACAGGCGACGCGCCGTCACCAAAGACCATGCTTGCATCCTGAAGGTTCTCGCGAGCGAGAAAAAAAGCTGCGGAGCTTTTGATAGCTTGGAGGGGAAAGCCCTTGGACTTCGATCGGTCCAGTCTTCCCATGATGCTTGCCGTAGTGGCCATCTGGCTAGCGATTGGTTTCGTATACCAAGCTTCAGCGCCTCCATCTTCGGCTCCCCTTGAACCCACCTTTTCCAATC
>JBJSWM010000121.1:0-3149 GCA_046085865.1 Pirellulaceae bacterium | reverse complement strand
CAATCGACACAGCCAGCATGAAGTACCTGTTCGGTTTCCCGCTCCGTGCCTCTGTGCCTCCGTGAGAGCCTTCGTATCAGGACGATGGGATAACAGGACGAAAATGGCCGCGTCCTTTGCAAAGAACGCGGCCATGGATTCCCGAGAAACAGCCAGTGAGTGCCATGAAGCGGTGGCACCGCTGCGATTCCCTAGTGAGCGGCGCCGGTTCCATCCAGATTCTTTGGCTTGTAGCCACCGCGCGAACGGAAATAAAGAATCAGTAGCAGGTAGAGGACCGCCATGGTCAACGGAACCAAAGAAGTCAGCTTCAAAGCCTGACGGCCACCATAAAGACCCGCATCGGTGACCAGTGTCTTATCGTTGACCGACGTCTTGGATGCCTCCTGCCACCATGCAGAGAGATCCTCGGTGTTCTTGTCGGAGCGGCCTTCTTTCTTCAGCAGTTCGGAAGCCCTGGCCAGTTCCTTTCCACCATCTTCCAAGACCCCTACCTTGGCCCCGTCGAGCCCCGTGACTCGAAATCCAAAGAAAGAGTTTTCCTTAGGGGCCTTGTAGCGGTTGTAAACTTCGATCCCCTTCTCCTTGAGATTGACCGTGGCATTGTAGTCCTGCTTGAAACCAATACCTGGACCTCCCAGCAGACCTGCGGAAAGCATTCCGATACCACCCAGGGCACCGATGGTGATCGCACCCCCTTTAGGAAACTGTTCAGAAGCAACCGCCAGCATGGTTGGCCAAAGGAAGGTCTTACCGATTGCATAGACGGTCGCCGCGATGACGCATGCAAAGACGGTGGTTGCTGCGCCGAGCATATTCAGGCCGACAAACCCAAGCAGAGCGCTAACAAACAGCAATCCCAACGGCGAAATCCGGTGCACGATGGGGCCTGCAAAAAATCGAAGCAAAAACATCAAAGCCGAGGTGTAAACGAACAGCAGCAACCCCTTCTGCTTGGATTCCATGATGGCACCAGTGATCTTAGTGATCCAGGAATCCGTCCCCAGTTCCACGTAACCAACCAGTGCATGAATCAAAAGCAGCACCAACATCAGAGGAGCGAACACCTGAGTGAACATCTCACCCAAGCTGATACCTGCTTGGCTCGCCTCGGACTTGGGAAAACTCTGCCCCAGCAGCATGGCACCATAGAGGACCACCGGCACTAGAAACAAAGAGATCTGGACTTCCCATGACACCGGTTTGCCACCATCTGGATTCATGAAGTAGGAAGCCAATCCCCCGACGATCAGTCCTCCCGGCCATCCTGCGTGCAGAATGTTCAGATAGTGGGTTTTGTTGTTCGGAAAAAGCGTTGCGACCAAGGGGTTGACCACCGCTTCGGCAATCCCATTGCCAATCGCGAACAAAAACATCCCCCAAAACAGACACTGGAACGCGGCGTCTTTGCCACCAGACGCAAAGGCATAGCCTGCCGCAAGAGTCAGGATGGCGGAGACCAAGTGGGTCAGAAATGCCAAGCTCATCAGTCGGCCATAACCCAGCGAGTCGGCCAAAAAGGAACTGAGGAGAATGATGATCCCGAATCCCGTCAAACCACCCCCGGTGATTTGACCAAGTTCCGTCATCGTAAAGCCGAATTTCTCAGCCCATTGACTCAGAATCCCTGCTCGGATCGAGAAGCCGACGCCGGCAGCAAGGATCGCCATGAAGCCCGCCCATAACAATCGATGGGCATTGGCTGCGATCGCCCCAGAGGTGTCTGTAGATGTGCTCATGGAATTGTTCATACTGGAAATGGGTGAAAGAAACAAAACGATGTCCAAAGTCCACGAGAGTCTAATCCGCAACGGACCGAAATGCTACCACAGAACCCCATTTAGCGGCCTATTCCCTTACCTAGCGGGGGCGTGACCGACCGTCTTGCCCAGAGAAACCAAACCACCTGTGCCACCAGAAATGCCATCGGCTTCTGATCGCAAGATAGGCAAAACTACCCACTCCCGTCCGTCTTTCGATGGGAATCGTCGGTGCTGCCCCACCGAACAGACGATCTAACAAAGCTAGTTCCACAGCTGTCGTGGTTGCCAAGTGACTTCGCCCCGTCCAGCCGTTTGAATTGACTGCAACTGGCGATCGCCAAATAGAATCGTCGGTTCGCTCACCAATTCGAGCGGACGGCGTTGGTCCTGCTCGGCAGGCTAGGATGACCTTTCGAGTGGCTTGGAGGACGATCCGGTTGGCAGGCCTTTTACGGCGGGAAGGGAACGGAAGCGACCATGGCGGAAAGCATGCTGGAGAGAATCGTTGGGGGAGAAACCGAATGGGTGTTCGACTTCGTCGAGGCGGGGAACTCGGCAGCTTCCCGTGACAGTGGCGGTGTCTCCCTGATGCAATGGTGCGCTTACTATGGGGATGTCACTGCAATCCAATTCCTCCTGCGAAATGGAGAGTCGCTCCACACCCTGGGCGATAACTACGATCTGAATGGCGCTGTCTTTCACGGGTATCCACGTCTTTGCCGGTTTCTGATTGAGCGGGGAGCGGACGTAAACAAGCCGTTGTCGGATACGGGGGAAACGCCACTGCATGCATCGCTATGCAAAGCCGATCGGAAACATCATGACGAGGTGCTTGAGATCCTCCTGGCAAGCGGTGCAGACCCCAACTGCGTCACCCTGCCCGGCGTGGAGACCGAGGCATTTATGCGCGATGTGAGGACTCGAGCCGAAACGCCGCTTCATCGTGCAGCGGCGTTTGGCAACGAGAACACCATTCAGATGCTGTTGGATGCAGGAGCTAGGCGGGAGGCGAAAGACATGAACGGCGATTCGCCGCTGACATGGGCTAGCTGGCATCTGCGGCCGAGGAGCATTCTGCGGTTGCTTTGCTACGGGCCATTTCGCGCGTAGTCGATGCGACAGCATGGTCGATTCGATTCATCCCCAGCCACGACAGTCGCCTAACTTCCTGCTCCGTGCCTCCGTGCCTCCGTGAGAGCCAAGGAGAGGCGAGCCAGATATCGCAATCAAGGTGTGGGGCGAAAATGATTGCCAAGATTGGGAATCGGCTGGACAATAGTAGGACGGCTTGGCACAAACGATTGCCCGAGACGGACCCCAGCGAGGAAATGGCTAGATGAGCCCCCAGAACCTGCCGCCAATTCGCGTGATTTTTCTCGATCCGAC
>JBJSWM010000120.1:0-2127 GCA_046085865.1 Pirellulaceae bacterium | reverse complement strand
GTTTTTCCTCCTGCGGGCATTCCATTTCCACCATCATGGAGAAGGGGATTTCGCTGAAGCGTCGCTGGGTGAACCGCACGGGCATGGATGCCATGGAGACCATCACCAGCACGATGAGCACCAACATGCGGCAGACCATCGACACGAAACCAAGACCGCATCCCCTTGCAGCCATCAGGAGCAGTGTGATCTGGGGCATATCTGCAGGGAGAAAAGTGGAGATTTGGGTAACGACCAAGCTGCTGGGGTGGGAAAGGGGCCATCAAGCGGTGGGCAATGGAACTGGTTGGGAGTGCTCACCGGTCTGGGGTTTCATACCCTGCTGGATGGTGTGGCGCTGGCAGCGGCGGTGGAGTCAGATTTTCACGGGGAGCCGGGTTGGTCGCTGTGGGGAGTGGGTGTCTTCCTCGCCATCCTGCTTCACAAACCACTGGATGCCATCTCCATCGCTTCGTTGATGCGTTCAGCAGGTTGGTCGTCGTCGTCCAGATTTCTGGTCATCTTCGGTTTCTCGCTGATGATCCCTTTGGGGATCCTGCTGGCAAATCTTGGGTGGCTGGGTGCCGGCCAGAAACATGGTTCGATGGTTGCCTGGGGACTTGGATTCTCCGCTGGGGTTTTTTTCTGCATTGCACTCTCGGATCTACTGCCTGAAATGGAGTTCCATTCGCACAACCGCATCCGGCTTACGATCGCGCTGATTCTTGGCATCGCGACAGCCGTCGGGATTGGGTATCTGGAGCCCAAGCATGCGCACGCGCCACGTGAGGCGGGGCAGTCGCATCCCCACGACGAGGATGGCCACAATCACTCGCACTGATACCGCGAGGATTGCTCTTCCGACCTGGCTTGCCGGAAAGAGCACCGTTCGCTTAAACTAACGGCGCTTACCAACTTCTTTTCCCTGAGGCGGGCATGAGGATGGACAGCGTCCATGCAATCACAGTCTTCCTCCGAGGCGTTGGTCGATACGGCGGCGCGGCCATCGTTCGATCGGTATGAACTGGACGGCTTCTACGACGAAGCGGTCGACCCTAGCCAACAATTTCGTCCATCTTCTGCGCTGCTGTTGCAACGTGTCGAGGAGCTACCACCTGGGGAACTGCTGCGAAGGCAGCAGGCAGCCGAGCAGCTTCTATTCAGGATGGGGATCACCTTCAATGTCTACGGTGATTCCCAAGGTGCCGAGAAGATCTTTCCATTCGATATCATCCCGCGCACGATCGATGCCCAGGAATGGGAGCGGATCGAGTCGGGGTTGAAGCAGCGCATCAAGGCGCTCAATTGCTTCATCCACGATGTCTATCACGATCGGGAGATTGTGCGAGCCGGTGTGGTGCCTGCCTTTGTGTTGGAGACATGCAAGGCGATCCGGGAGCCCTGCCGCGGGTTGAATCCGCCGCGAGGCGTCTGGTGCCATATCACCGGGACCGATTTGATTCGAGGCGCCGACGGGACCATCTACGTGCTGGAGGACAACCTCCGGTGCCCATCGGGGGTCTCCTACGTGCTGCAAAATCGCTTCGTGATGAAACGCAGTTTCCCTTCGCTCTTCGACCTCTCTCATGTCCGACCGGTGGATGACTACCCCAGCCGACTTTTTTCGCTGCTTCAGAAAATGGCCCCCTCGGCCATTTCCAATCCAACCGTCGTCGTGCTGACTCCCGGCGTTTTCAACAGCGCCTACTACGAGCATAGTTTTCTGGCGCAGCAGATGGGGGTTGAGCTGGTTGAAGGGCGCGACTTGGTGGTGCGCGATGACACCGTTTTCATGCGAACCACGCGAGGCTTCCGGAGGGTCGATGTCATCTACCGACGCATCGATGACGATTTTCTCGACCCCAAAGTCTTCCGCTCCGATTCCCTTCTGGGTGTACCGGGACTGATCGATGCCTATCGCAGCGGTCGCGTTGCCCTTGCCAATGCACCTGGTACTGGGGTCGCCGACGACAAGGCGATCTATGCCTTTGTGGAAGCGATGATCGAGTTCTATCTTGGAGAGAAGGCCATTCTGCCGAACGTACCTACCTATCTTTGTTACCGACAGGATGATCTCAAGTATGTCCTGGAACACCTGGACGAGCTGGTGGTCAAGGCGGTTGGGGAGTCGGGTGGATATGGAATGCT
>JBJSWM010000119.1:0-2312 GCA_046085865.1 Pirellulaceae bacterium | reverse complement strand
CTGCGAACCGCGAGATCCATCGTCGCCGATGGAAAGTTGGCAACACAGATCAAATCACCCCCTTCAGCCAGATAACTTTCGGTCCCGGTCTCGGGATCCTTGTAGAAACCGCTTCCCGCAAAGACCCAGTCGTAGGTCATCGTCTTGCCGGTCGCGGCATGCTGGATCATCGAACGAGCGTCGACGACCTTTTTGGATCCATCTGGCTGCCGGTAGAGCACATGGACCTGGATCGTACTTCCTTTTGCCGGGACATAGGGTTCAAACTGCGTCGGTGCCCCTGGCGCTGCTCCCACGGCCAGCAGGGCGGCGTGGACCGTTGCGGCTTTGCACAACACGGCGACCACCGACTCATGCTCCTTAGTCCCTTGCAGGCAAGCAAACATCTCCAACTGACCTCTCCGAACGGCAATGTACCCATCGACCACCACCCTGTGGTTTTTCGGGTCGATCCATACCCGCCCTTTTTCGTCAAGCAGTTTCATCTCCGGGGGAGCTCCGAAGGTGGAAGCGATTTTGGCTTCCAACTCCTGGCTGGAAAGGATCTGCCCCGAAACTCTCTCTAGGGGCCAGACTCCAGTCAGCAT
The DNA here is from genome assembly GCA_046085865.1 of Pirellulaceae bacterium. GTDB lineage: Bacteria > Planctomycetota > Planctomycetia > Pirellulales > Pirellulaceae > JBEISR01. Next base: position 1,725 of record JBJSWM010000119.1, on the reverse strand, counting down.
CGCCCCCGCAAGTAGACTCACCAGAACGAAGCCGCTCAACCTTCTTTCGGTTGCCTGCGGATTTGCCTGAGCATCCCGTTCTTTCGCTCTTGAATATTGCAGCATCCTTCGCCTCCAGCCCCCTCCGCTTACGATGGCAGCCGACGCCGAAAAGCATCCTGCTGGGCCATGGAACTCATCGCCCCCCGTTGGAGACGTCGACGAATCATACTGAAGAGTGGTGGCAGAAGGAAGCAACGAACGACTCTGACCGCCAACTGGACGGATCCAACGCCCCAGCGGGGGGAGATCGCGACGCACCAGATTAAGGCTTCCATAGGCACAGTCGATTGCCGCGTTTGGTCACCTGGATTTGTTCCACCGTCACCAGCCCATACTCATCTGCCCGGACCCGTCCCTTCTGAACCAATCCATCGGACCCTTCGTTGCTCCACTCGAATTCCGCCCCAGGATCGGTCGCGAAAACCTGCAATCGCCTGGGAGTGACATCGACGACACACTGATCCTGGGGAGCAGCATCCACCAAATCCAAAGTAATTTCCCAGCGATTCGGACGATCGACGATGTCGCTGGTCTGCCATGCCAGATACAGATTCATTCCTCCCTCCGGATCCCCGTTGGCTGAATCCCCATCTCCCGGTTCCTGATCCAGGCTGCATCGCGTGAAAGCGGGCACACTGACATCGACTCGTAAATCCAAAGGCATCTCGCTCGGGTGCAGCGAAAGTGGCATCACTAGGTGCTGTCGATGCCCTTTCATCCCCCAAGAAAACAGATGTGGACGCTTCGTCTCCTGCAGAACTCTCGCCAAATCCACCGCCTGCTTCCAACCGATATCGTCGTCGTTCCTGCCGTTGGAGACGGTGATGAATGGTGTTTCTTGCCATGGATACTGCTTCAGATACCACACATCATCGAAATAGTCCCAAACCATGGTGCCGTCTTCGAACTGAATGCGTTTTTCCTTTGGACCATACGACATGCTGTAATTGTCGGCGTAGGTTGGCGACAAGTGCGGCCTGTGCACTCCCACGCGACTGGCTGCCCAAGCGAACAGCTCGGGGCGACGAAACGCCAGCATCGCTGCCCCTGAGCCTCCCATTGAAGTGCCCGCGACAAAACTGCGCGCTGGATCACATCGAAAGCGTTGGACTGCCCACTGCACCAAAGAGCCAAGTCGGTTCTGTGTGAAAGGATAGATACGCCCCTGCCCCCACTTGGGCTTCGCGGTCCCCCAGTTGCGAACATCCGAATCTTCGTGGTACCCGGTCCACCAGTCAAAAGGAGTCTGATTGGGTGCGAGCAGAATCGATCCTTGCTGGTTGTTGATCCAATGGCCAAACCCACCCCGACTGCTACCGACGGAACTGTGAAGATGGAGCCCTAGCGCTGGTTTGGCGTCAACTGTTTTGGGGACGCCGACCACGAATTCCATCGGCAGGTTTTCCCGATTGGCATTAGGTGGAGCCTCCCATCGCACGTACGAAAGGATCGTGGAACCAAGGGCCGAGTTGAAGTCCTCCTTCTCATCCAGATGCTCTTCGCTCTGTAGCACAGGTTCGCCTTCCCCAGGGGATTCGACAATCGCTGTCGATGTCGAATTGGAATCGCTGATCTGGCTTTCTTCTCGTCCGCCGTTGACCACCGTGACCGCATAATAGGCAGTCCCGCGGAGTTGTGGTTGGTGGACATAGAGTCCGCGATTTGCGGCCAAGGGAGGTTTCC
>JBJSWM010000118.1:0-2101 GCA_046085865.1 Pirellulaceae bacterium | reverse complement strand
TCGGACACGATGCTGCGCCGGTTGTCCATGTGCTCGCCAACCAGATCAATCCGAACACCTTGGTCACCGGCGGCGTGGCGGAGTTCGAGATTGCCGATCCCGTCGTGGCTTTGCGAGGTTCCACGAACGCGGACGCGCCTTATCTACTGGTTCGACTGAATACGACAGGCGCTGGGAACGTCGTCGTTTCATATCGCGTCCGTGATATCGATTCCAGTTCGCGGAATGCACCGCAGGCGGTAGCACTGCAGTACCGCATTGGTGAATCCGGGGCGTTCACCAATGTCCCCGCAGCCTATGTAGCAGACGCGACGGCTGGTCCTGGAGCCACGATGGAGACGCTGGTTTCGGCTGTGCTGCCGGTTGCGGTCAACCATCAAGCGAAATTGCAGCTTCGGATCCTGACGGTCGATACGGCAGTGGAAGATGAGTGGGTCGGTATCGATTCGATCTCGGTCACGGCAGGATCGCTTCCTTCGCTTACGGTTTCCAGTGGAGTTGTCTCTGGCAACGTGCTGTCGGCATTCAGCAATTCAGGGACCTGGTCGGATGCCGACGGGGATGACGTGACGCTGACTGCATCCTTAGGTTCGGTGATCAAGAATTCCAATGGGACTTGGACTTGGTCGATGACTCCCTCTCAGGCGTACTACTCCGAGCCGGTGGTGATTACAGCCACCGATGTCCACGGTGGGGTATCGACGATTTCGTTTGTGATGGATGCGACACCCACCGTCTTGACCCCTGTCGTCTACTACGCGCAATCCGGGTTTGAAACGGCGCCCGGGGGCAGCTACGTCAACGCGATGGATCCAAGTCGCCAGGTGGTGGAGAGCGGAGCTGCGCCGATCAAGCTGACTCATGCCAGTGTGGTCCCCTACGTGCATGGGATCACGGGGCTTGTTCTGGACATTCCAGGCTTGGCCTCCAATGAGCTGACGGCGACGGAGTTCAGCTTTCGTGTCGGCACGACCGACAACCCCAGCACCTGGGCCAACGCTCCCAATCCATCTTCGATCACCGTGATACCGGGCGATGCGACGACGGCAGCGCGAGTCCGACTGCAGTGGCCCAATGGTTCGATCAAAAATACTTGGTTGCAGGTGATCGTTCAGAACAATGCAGTCACGGGCTTGTTGGACCGCCAGGTTTTCTATATCGGCAGTGCGGTTGCCGACGTCACCCACCCGAACGCTGCTTCGGACTTCCTGCGCGTCACTTCGATCGACATGGCGGAAGTAAAAAATGCCATCTCTCCTTCACTGACTTCCGTGACCAACGTCAGAGATCTGAATAAGGATCGGCGAGTCACCGCGCTCGATATGGCGATCGCTCAGAACCTAGTCAGTTCGGCCATCGTGCTCCGGCTGATCACCATCCCTGCCGAAGGAGATGCGGCGGAGGGAGAGGGATCTGGAGCGGGTGGATTGGGATGGAGTGTATCGGGGGTGGGGAGTGCACCAAGTGGGATCCCCAGTGGCACACCGACGCTCCAGAGTCGACTCACCGATCGCGTCTACACCGTGCTGCGTTCTTCCGTTATCACGGCGGATTCCTCGGGAAGTTCTCCGATTTCCGATCGCCTCGTGGAGACCGGTCCGCTAGCGGCCCTCCCCAAGGACGATCCGTCGGCTTCCACTGAGTCGTTGGATGAGTACTTTCGACGACTGGCCCTGCGTGCCATCCGACTGTAGGATCACGTAGGGAGCGGTTGGTCGATATCGGGCCCGGGTGGATACCCTTTCCCAATGCCTCCCTAGCGGTGGCCCGCCCCTTGCAATGCGGAGCGACGACTTGGGGATTGGTGCTGGATTGGATAGATCGGCTATGGCGACAGACATCGATCGGGACCTGATCTCACGGAGCGAGTGGGCTCGTTTTTTCCACCACCATGGAATGCGGCTGTTCCTGCTCTCGATCGCCCTGGTGCTCCCTCATCCTACGTCGGCTCAATCGACTGGCTTCGAAGAGGATCCGCTGTTGACCGAAGCGTAAAGGGGGGTGCTTCGAAGGTCACAGGAACTTGCCGACCAGTGGATGGCCTTAAGGAGCACGGTGGGGCCAAATCATCCAGCGATTCGCAATCTTCAAAGCCGCCTTG
>JBJSWM010000117.1:0-634 GCA_046085865.1 Pirellulaceae bacterium | reverse complement strand
GAGGAAGCCTCTGGGCCCGGCAACACCACCGCTCACGCTATGGTGGTGGATCGGTACCCAGATTTCGTCGCGATTGCCAAGGGCTATGGCTGCGGCGCAGCCTTCGTCCAGAAGAAGTCGGACCTAAAGGAAGCGCTGATCGAGATGATCGAATATCCAGGTCCTTTCGTTTTGGACGTGCAGGTGCCTTACCAGGAGCATGTGCTCCCGATGATTCCGTCGGGACGCACCGTCGACGAGATCATTCTCAGCTAGCCTTTTCGGCTCCTAACCGAACGGATTCAAAAGACCTCGCTCGTTGGTGGGTGGGGTCGAATCGGGTACCGTGTGCGCCGAAGCCAAAATCGTCATCCGCTTCTTTCCCCGGATGATCAGGCGTTCCCAGTGACAGACAGGGGCGACCGAACCGGAATTGCTCTGAAGCCAAAGTTTGGCTTGAGAATCGCTCTTAAGCTATCCTCATGGGGAGGATCGGAATTCCTGGGCAGTTTATGCCGATCAGGCAGGATGCTTTGATTCTGCCTTCGAGAATGTGCTGCTTGCTGGCCACCGGTCGATGACAGAACGATGGTATTGGTGGGTAAGAGCGCGTCCTAAGCGAGGCGCTGGGGAAACGCGATGAGGGGAAGCCGGA
>JBJSWM010000116.1:0-1653 GCA_046085865.1 Pirellulaceae bacterium | reverse complement strand
ACCGACCTCTGAAAACACTGCAACCTGGAAGCGCCGCCCAATTCATGGGTACGGCACGCCCCCTCCGGTGGTTTTTCGTGATCGATTCGGGTCGGAGCAGTGAAGCGATCGCGCGCCAAGCAAATCCCGGATGTACCTGTTTTTCACCCTGGGGATCCAAGCGGCTCAGGTCTGCCGTAAAGAGATGAGGAATGGTAAAATCGAAGGAGATTCTCGGGTCGACTGCAGCCTGGGAGTTGGTGTTTTGCCGTGCAGGGAAGGGAAAGTCCCGGATCGGGAAGGGATGGTATGGCCAAGCCGCGTGTCATGATTCTGAGGGCCCCTGGCACCAACTGTGATGGTGAAACAGCCTTTGCCTTCCAGAGGGCAGGGGCCGAGCCGACGGCGGTCCACATTCTGCAGTGGATCGAACAGCCGACCATTTCGGAAAGCTTTCAGATTCTCTGCTTCCCAGGCGGATTCAGCTTTGGAGACGACATCGCGGCGGGGCGGATTCTGGCATCCAAGATCCACACTCACTTGGCCGATGCGATTCACAAATTTCAGACAGAAGACAAGTTGGTCCTCGGAATCTGCAACGGCTTTCAAATCATGATGCGTTTGGGGATCTTCTTCGACGCTCCGCCCGAAAAGCCACCAGCGACACTTTGCTGGAATCGCCAGGGTCGCTATGAAGATCGCTGGGTGCACCTAGCGGTCCAACGTCAAGACAGCCCATTCCTGCGCGGGATCGACACGATGTTTCTCCCGATCGCTCACGCCGAAGGACGCATCGTCTTTGCCAGTCGTCAGACGCAGCAGGAGCTGGAGTCCCAAGGGCAACTGGCGGTTCGTTATGCGACCAGCGAAGGGATCACCGACCACGACGATATTCTGCCTTTTCCGGTCAACCCGAACGGCGCGGAAGGCAATGTCGCTGGACTGTGCGATCCGACAGGGCGAATCCTGGGACTGATGCCGCATCCCGAACGGCACATTGACCCGACGCATCATCCTGCCTGGACGCGTTTCGATTCGCTCCCTGCGGAAGGGGATGGCATGGCGATCTTTCGCAATGCAGCAGGTTACTTCGTTTAAGACCATGGTGCCGCGTAGGCATCCGTATTCGAATGAATCGCGGCTTTGAGGTGATCAGCAAGTCATGGCAAGTGTGCAACCGACGAAGCGTTGTCTGGAGAAGAGTCGCGCTGCATTTGAACGAGCGAAGAGCAAGATTCCGGGTGGAGTCAATTCGCCGGCAAGAGCCTTTGGCGCGGTCGGCGGACATCCGCTTTTCATCGCCTCTGCCAAGGGTCCCTATCTTTACGACCTCGACGGCAATCGTTATCTCGACTACATCGTCAGCTGGGGGCCGATGATTCTTGGGCATGCCCACCCGCGCGTCCTGGAAGCGATTGCTCAAGCCGCACAGCTGGGGACCAGCTATGGCGCGCCGACGGAACGAGAGTCGGAGTTGGTGGAATGGATGCAGCGGGCGATGCCGTCGCTGGAGCGGGTGCGACTAGTCAGTAGCGGTACGGAAGCGACGATGAGTGCGATTCGTCTGGCGCGCGGTGCTACAGGCCGAGCTGGAATCATCAAGTTCGCTGGAAATTATCATGGGCATGCCGACGCCCTGCTGGTCTCCGCCGGCTCATCTGCCGCCACGCTGGG
>JBJSWM010000115.1:0-691 GCA_046085865.1 Pirellulaceae bacterium | reverse complement strand
CACCGAGCGGGCCCGAGATTGAATTTTTTATCGTCCGAGTGGAACAAGGTTTATTAACACCGAGACTGGATCAGCTGACTCCAGGCGACCGAATTGATGTTTCCAAGCGAGCGGCTGGTGGATTCACCTTGGAAAAAGTCGCCGACGCAAAGACCCTTTGGCTTGTCGGAACAGGCACCGGGATCGCACCCTATCGCGCCATGTTGCTGGAAGCGGACATCTGGCGTCGGTTCGAAGAGATCGTGCTAGTTCACGGAGTCCGGTTTCAGCGAGATCTCGCTTATGTGCCTGAATGGCTTCAAATGCAGCAACATCGCGGTGGGCGGTTTCGATTTCTTCCTGTGATCTCGCGCGAATCTTGTTGCGATTCCCTTTCGGGCAGGATCACTCAGCGGCTTGCTGATGGACAGTTGGAAGATGCTGTCGATTCGTCGATCCACCCCGACTCCGCTTCGGTGATGCTTTGCGGAAATCCCGATATGCTGGAGGAGATGGAAGCGGCGCTCATGCAACGTGGCTTTCCCAAACCGAAGCATGGAAAGCCAAGTCGTGTGGTTCTGGAGCGCTATTGGTAGTGTTCCACTTACCAGTAGCCTCCATCCCCTTGTAGCCAACGCCGCAAGTCGGTGGTATCCCTATCATGGCGTTCACTCGATACGCTCCACCATCTTGCGATGGTGGCTACCGCAAG
>JBJSWM010000114.1:0-906 GCA_046085865.1 Pirellulaceae bacterium | reverse complement strand
GGCTCCAAGCTGGGAGTGATCCTGGCCGTTGCGGGATCGGCCGTCGGTCTCGGGAATTTTCTCCGCTTTCCCGGCAAGGCAGCCGAGAACGGCGGTGGCGCGTTCATGATCCCTTACTTCATCGCGCTCCTTCTGGTCGGAATTCCGCTCTGCTGGGCCGAATGGTCGATGGGCCGCTACGGCGGACGTCATGGCTTTAACTCCGCACCCGGGATCTTCGCGACCCTATGGCGCCATCCAGCGGCCAAGTATCTGGGTGCCCTGGCACTCCTGGTGCCGATGACGGTCTACTTCTATTACATCGTGATCGAATCGTGGTGCCTGGGGTACGCCTTCTATTACCTGATGGGCTGGATGAATCATGGCAGCGATCCAGCGAAGTACAAGGCAGTATTCGAAGCTTTCACTGGTTCTTCGAAAGATGGAGCGATCCTTTCAGGATTGACCGCGCCACTGGTTTTTTTGGCGATCACCTTCGTGGTCAACTTCCTGCTGGTCTACCGTGGGCTAAGTGGCGGTATCGAAAAATTCTGCAACATCGCCATGCCACTGATGGCGATTTGTGCCATCTGCGTGCTAGCGAGGGTACTCACCCTGCCTGCCAACCCCAACGCCCCCAACCAGACCGTCGTCAACGGACTGGGTTACCTGTGGAACCCCGACTTTTCGGTCCTTGGAAAACCAGGAACATGGCTGGCCGCTGCTGGACAGATTTTCTTCACCCTGTCGGTCGGTTTCGGGGTGATCATCAACTACGCCAGCTACTGCAAACCCAAGCAAGATATCGCCCTGAGCAGTCTGACTGCCTCCAGCGTCAACGAATTCTTTGAAGTCTGCCTGGGTGGACTGATCACCATCCCGGCTGCTTTCATCTTCCTGGGCGCCGCCGCGCTGACGCAGTTCACC
>JBJSWM010000113.1:0-4271 GCA_046085865.1 Pirellulaceae bacterium | reverse complement strand
CTGCCTTCCCAATCGGTGGGTGGCACCGATTGGAAAGTTGGGTGGCACCGATTGGAAAGGTGGGTGGCACCGATTGGAAAGGTGGGTGGCACCGATTGGAAAGGTGGGTGGCACCGATTGGAAAGGTGGGTGGCACCGATTGAGATGCCGTCGAGAAAGGTGGGTGGCACCGATTGGAAAGGTGGGTGGCACCGATTGAGATGCCGATGGAGACGTAGTTACTGGGAGATGGACTTGGACAATCCCTTGTCTTTTTCTTCTTGGACTCTCAACAATCTCTTTGTAATCCGGGATATTGAGTGGAATGATCTTGTAATCCTTCTTGCGTGAGCTTGGTTCCTCATGAACTGCCCCAACAGATCAGCTTGTAGACCAGGTCATCGGTAAATGAAATCTGCTCAGCACGTTTTCCGTCAAACATCGGGCATCGAGCGTGGACATTGGTGCAACCCAGTCAATGACCGGGGTGGCGTTCCATGCACGGGGTGGCGAGGAGAGAACGAACAGGAAATCCGCCTCAAGACGGATGCGTTTGGGAGTGTTTCTCCTTTGAGGGGGTAAGCAATCTTGTTCGCTCACTCGGTTCAGCAGCCCAATACTGAATCATTCCCTGCAGCCCGTTCAACGCGCTGGATTTTGCTCCTGTTCTTAGGCTCGATGTTCCAAGGAAGGGGACATGGGCAAGAGACGACCTTTCCATCGATCCCGCGTGCGGAGTATTACGGCGGCTTAATTCTGCTCCAGGAAGGAAACCTCGACGAGGCGCAGGAACTGTTCGTCCTTGGCTTGGGGCGAGCGATGGCACCTGGGGAGCCAAGGGGCATCGAATCGATCCCGTTTTTAGCGGCACTTGGGGAGTGCGAATACCAGCGAGGCAATCTCGCCGCCGCTCTCGATTGGCATGAGTCGGTGCTCCAGTTGGTCAACCAAACTCAGGGCTGGACCCAGTGGGTTGAACCTACAGCGATTCAAGGGTTGAAAACCAACCCGGACGACCGAGGGCTTTCCTTTCTCGCATCCCCAATCCAGACTCGCTCGGCTAGTCCATCTGGGTACTGGCAATTGAAGCAGGGGATCCCAGGAGTTTTTTTGGTTGTCCCCTCGCTTGGTGTCTTCCCACAAGCATTGCAGCTCACCATGGATGCTCCGGCAATCCAACGCTCGATCGCTTCAACCTTGCGTCGTCGCGCCGAAATCCTTGGGCCGCTGGTCGGGCTGATCGACTCCAGTTCGCTCACCGATGCAACTCTCCGCGCGGAGCCCATCTCACAGGATCCGATCATCCAGGCAGGATCGATCATTCTCCAAGAGATCTCCGCCAGCACGTTGGATCCACAGTCTTCCAGGGCGGAGCGTTTGCTGGCGGCCTCTCAACTACCCGGCGGGTTGGATCACCCGATGAGCGCTACTGCGTGGCTTGCGATCAGCGATCAGGCAGTTCACCAGCGACGCTGGGCTGATGCCATGAACTGGGCTGAAGCCGCACTGAAGAATGCCTGCCAATGGGGGCAAACGCCGGTGGCAGTCGAAGCCGTAAGAACGCTGGGAGTGCTTACCACAACGGAGCGCATCCCAGCCGCAAGGGCTCCCTTCCTGCGCCTTGTCTCCTGGGCCAAAGATGGATCCAGTCAGCTCATTGGCCATGCACTTTTGGCGGAAGCTCAGCGCCTACTTACTCTCGGGGAAATCGATCAAGCGGCCGTCGCCATGCGACCCCTCGATAAACTGTTCGATCGTCGCCGCTGGACCGCTCTTCCTCTGACCGCTCAAGCCGCTTGGATTCACTACCGTTTGGCCTTGGCGAGGGGACATTCTGCCGAAGCCGATACGCGTTGGCAGTGGCTGGCAAAAGGTTTGAGAACCGACGCCGCGTTTCAGTCGGCAGCCATCCCGATCTTCCGTCTTCATTGGCTGTTGGAAGCCCGAAGAAGACTGCATGTCGCTGACGCAGATCTCCTTCTTTGGCTACCAGATCTTCTTCTCGTACCCGATCCGCACCTTTGGAAGTTCCATCCCCACGCGGCAGTCTTGCACCTAAACTGCGATTTGCGAGAAGGTTACCAGGCTTGGCAGGAATTGGCATGGAAGCGAGGCGACGAGAGCGAGCGATGGTGGGCCGCTCAATCTTTTCATCGCTGGCAGCAGGCTAGTGCCGCGGACCGCAGTGGCGGTCGGGTTGCCACGCTCCGTCGTTGGTTCTTTTCGCTTCCCGACACACTCGCTCCCTCCGATACGGTCGCCGCCAAGGCATGGCAGGATGCCTACCCTGAGCTTGCGACGAGGGCAAAGCAGTACCTGAACCTGCGCACGAAAATCGCTCGAGATCCCCAACCCTGGACACCCAACAGTTGGTCTATCAGTAAGTGGACCGGAGATCAACAAAAAAGCTGGATGTCGCTGATCACGACATCCCAAGAATTGGAATCCACCCTCCAACTGCTCGCCACCAACTCCAGCGAAATCGAATTGGATGCCCCGGCCCTCCTTCCGCTGAATGATCTTCAAGCACAGCTTCATCCCCAACAAGCTATCCTCGCCTTCACCATCCATTCCTCTGATTGCTGGGCCATGATGGTGAGCGCCAATCGGGTGAGCATGTATCGAGTTGGGGAGTTAGCCGGAATCGAACGCTTGGTGACTTCCCTCTGGCAGCATCTGGAAGTCGATCAGGATCCTGGCGCCGCGCTTGGGCAGGGTGATAGGGCTTGGCAAGCCGACGCCTTGCAATTGCGAGACATGTTGATTCCCAAGGCGGTTTGGGGGGAGTTGGAGCAGTGCAAGCACTGGACCATCGTTCCGATGGGTCCGCTCTGGTGCATCCCCTTCGAACTGCTTCCCGGTCCTCGCGGAGATGCCTGGATCGCGTCTCACGATCTTTCCTACGCGGCGTCCATCGGTTGGCTGGCTACCTATTTTCTGCCAGCCAGCCAACCAACCGACTTGCGCGTGGTGCACCAGTCCGGATTCTGGCTGACCGATGCGGTGAAAGATCAAAACCTCACCGATTCGCTCGCCAATCAGCACCAAGGCGGTGTATGGAATCCTTCCCGAGATCAAGGCAATCCACTACCCAGTCGCTGGATCGGTCTCCAGTCAAAGACGCTGCTGGCTGCCGGCTGGTCGGCCCCAAGCCAACGGTCCTGGGCCCCGCTGGGTTACGATAGGAACAACGACGAAGCGACGGCGCTTCGATGGCCGCTCCTTCCGTCGCAATCCCCGAGAATCCTCCTTCTCCCAGGTGCCTCGCTTGCCGGACCTAAAGATCCGAGTGCTTTCGGCTACGCCATCGACCAATTCGCTGTAGATCTAGCAGCTAGCAGCAATCGGGTCGCCCTGATCGCGCGCTGGCCGGTACGAGGTGCCAGCACGCACCAGTTACTCGATCAATTCATCAAGGAACTCTCCCAGTCGCCTCCTTCGATCGCTTGGCAAGCTGCCGTGAAGTCCTTTTGGAACAAAAATCTTGACCCTGGGCTCGAACCGACCTTCGCGCCGGCTGCCGGAGCTGCAATGCCAATCGATCCACGGTCTCCAAAGTTCTGGGCGGGCAACCTGCTGATAGGCAATAGCGCCATCGGCCCCTAAGCCTTTTCTCAGCATCTCCTATTCGTCTATCGCCCGCCCAACCTTGCTGGCCGCTGCAACGCATCATTCATTCCGGCAAGCGGAATCCTTTCCAGACACACCGATCAACCATTCGAAGACATTCTAATAAACATTAGAATATAAGATTCCAGAATGCTGCCCATCGAACGATTGCAATCAGCGGATCGCTACCTGACGCGAAGCACTCCCCCCGGTTTGGTCGCGAGTCCACGGCATTGCTTGGTTAGCCCAGCACGTTGCCACCCGCCTTCTCAACACTCGAAATGATCCGGTTACGAACATCCAGAGGCACCGACTCCAGAGGGATGGTCATGAACTGCGACCGCGAGAGCACCAACAGCCAAAACGCTGGGAAACGCCACACGGCGGTCACAGTGGACCATGGAATCTCGGATTTTCCCAAGTCCGAACTCAAGGTCAGCCCAGCATCGCTGACGGCTAGGCACGCCTCAGCCGACTTCATGCCGCGAAGCTTGGCGAATGCTTGGCGATATTGAGCCCAAAACAGTGCCGCTGGAATCAAGACCCCGAAAAAGAGCACTGCACCGAGAGCACCGATCCGCCATGAGCGGTCGCCTTGCCAAACGAGGTAACCGATACATAGGGAAACGGCAGCAAGGGCAAGCAGGTAACGGAGCCCGACTGTGCGCCACCAAAAACCGAAC
>JBJSWM010000112.1:0-648 GCA_046085865.1 Pirellulaceae bacterium | reverse complement strand
AACCTGGAGACCTGGGCTTCACGTCGGCTAAACCTGCTCAGCAACCAAGACCTTGCCAGACAGAAGGTCCCATCGATCTCGACTGCAGCGGTCTCCGCCGATGGGTCTACCGCGATTGTTGGAACCCGGGATGGCAAGGTTCGATGGCTATCGGTCGAGAACCGAACCCTACAGTTGAAGGACTCGGCATTTGACCTCGAACAGGGATCGATCTCGGCGGCGACGATCTCCCCCAAGGGGGAGGAAGCGGTGCTGGCGGTTCGAGAAGGGGGCAAGAGCGGACTGTATGCATGGAAGGCGACGGAACCCCAGCCACAGAGAGTTAGCTTCACCGGTTCTGAGGAATTCGAGCGGATTGCGTACAGCCCAGATGGGCTCCGGATTGCAGCAGGCATCAGCAAGGGGCTGAGTGTTTGGAATGCCAGGGAAGGGTGGTACCAATCCGCCTCCGACCAAGCGGTTTTGGAAGTGAGGATTCCCTCGATCCGCGGCGAACTGACCGACCTTCAGTGGATCGACAATAGCACGTTGCTGGCGCTGGCAAGATTTGACGGCAAGCCAATTCTTCATCGCATCGATCTGCAGCAGGCCAAGACATTGTCAGACCCGTCCAAGTTGGTCACGCAGCTGTCGCTTCCTTCGCCACTG
>JBJSWM010000111.1:0-1034 GCA_046085865.1 Pirellulaceae bacterium | reverse complement strand
ATCGACCGCACCTCCGCTTCACTGAGGGATTTCAGCACGATCTCCTGAATCGGAGGTTTCGCTGCCAGCGATTCCAGATCCTCTTGGCCAATCATCGTATCGGCGCGATTGCCGTCGGTCCCCTTCATCCGCTCTTCCCTCGTGGGATAGAAGCTGGGGAATGAGAGAATTGTCTGACCGCTGCGCGATTCCTCCTCCGTCAGCAGCTCGAAACACATCCCGCAAGACTTCATGAAGCGCAGGAACAGTCGATGCGCCGGCTCGGGATATCCGTTCCTTTCCCAACACCTAGAAAGCTCGCCCCAGGTCAGCACCCCCTTCTGCCTTCGCAGATCGGCCAAAAGGCTCTTGTCCCCGTCCCGCTGGAAAAGGGTGTAGATACCGTGGATCGCCCAGCGCTGATCGATGACGATGTCGGTCTCGAAGTACCTCTGATCGTGGTAGACCAGTCCGCTACGATGGAATCGCTTCAGAAGCTCTTGTGGTTCCCTGCCATAGTAGGGACAGAACTCGCGCACCCAGCCGTCAAACACCTCCCGAGAAATGTGCGGATGCGGCGACTGGCAAATCGAATCGTCTTTGTGATCCGCCTGCCTCTTTTTTTCATGCTTCTGGTAGGACTCGTCATTCTCTTCCGTCAGCTCGCGCAGCTTCTCCACCACACGAAACGCCGAAGAAGGAATCGCATGCCGTTCGAAAGGTCCCAGCAGTGTTCTCACCTGATCACGCACCCAACCAATGATCTCCTGCCACGCTTGTAGCTGGCGGGCTTCATCTTTTCCTTCCTCTCCACCTCTCTTCAATCGTGGATCCGAAGAATAATCCTGCTGTTCGAAAGCGAGGTCCATCGGATCGGGATTGCCGATTTTCCCTAGCGCCTCCGCAGCCACTTTGGCGGAAAAAGAAATGGATTTCACGCCGCTGGGTACATCGCCCTCGCTTCCCTGTTCCGCTGTCCGATCCGCCTTCGCGCGGACCAGCAGCACCGGTGGTTTCTGCCGGGTTTGCGGATGAACCCCCAACGACTCAATCAT
>JBJSWM010000110.1:0-1200 GCA_046085865.1 Pirellulaceae bacterium | reverse complement strand
GTCCATCCGACCACTGCGTGCGTCCCGTCACGCGGCTTTCCACCCATTCCATATCCACCTCGCTCAGGAAAAGCCATCCATTCGTCGCGGACCTTCCTCATGGTAGTGGATCCGCCTTGGCCAGAGAACAAGCTGGGCAATGGAAAAGCGAAACAAGGTCTTGGTAAACAGCGGCATTTCGTAACCACCGCTCCCCGGTAACCATCGCTCCCCCGTAGCCGCCGCGGCCACTCGGTGGAGTGGCACGCAAATCGTCCAATCAGCACGTCCACCATCTGGCGATGGTGGCTACCGCATGCGAGCGATTCGTAGAAAGACTTCCGCCAGATCGTCCGCATTCTCTTTCAGCAATCGGGCTCGTTCGTCGGTTACTTTTACTTGCTAACCTCTGCCGCTTCGATCCATCCATCCCCATCCCGATCCAATTGCTTCCAAGAATCGGATGGACCAAGGAACTCCCTGGGGGAAATGACGCCATCGTGATTGCTATCCATAGCAGAAAACCAATCATCGCTTCGGGCTTCCTTTTGAGCATTCGATTGGTAACCCGCTGGCACCGCCATCTCATCGGCGCCTTCCAGTGATGACCTCCGCTCCACAATCAAGCGACGAAGAAGCGGCAGATGGTCCCCCGTGATCCCTGTATTTCCGATCCCAAGAGAATCGGCATATTCCTTCAGGAAATTCGGCGACTCCCCGATCTCGCGTTCCGAGACCCGATCATCCGCATCGCGATCCAGCAACACCATCGCCAGATCGGGAACCTCAACCACTCGGATGGCGAATTGAGCCGACGCGACGGTGGCCATCCGCCGCACCGCCAACTGCAACTCATCCCACGTAGCCTTGCCGTCACGATCCAGATCAAAAAGTCCCGGCGATGAGCCAGTCATCAAATCACTAACACTCCCCTCCACCGTCGACTCCCCAATCCCGGAATTCACCTCGATCGCGCGATCCCGGGAAACTCCCAGGCGATCCGCAAGTCGCTGAACAAGTTCCTCCTGACGACTCCTGGACAGGGAGTCACGAAACTCCAATACGAGGCAACTCTGAGCCGACTGGCCAACGGTGGCCCCCGAGATCTTCCATCTGGAGGCTCCCGACCAGGATACCGGGCTACCTTCCGCATGCATTGTAGCATGCGCTACATCTTGCGATGGCTCACCAATCCACTGATTCGCGATGTTCAGCTCCAAA
>JBJSWM010000109.1:0-3666 GCA_046085865.1 Pirellulaceae bacterium | reverse complement strand
CCACAGCTCATCAGCAGCCACGCTATTCCAAAGAGCTCCCTGGCTAACCTGGAATGGATCCCGCGCTGCTTCGCTCCTTCGACTCCCGACTGGCCGGAATACACTCCACAATCCAGCAGCCCTTGACCGTTCACCCCGCGCATGAATCCACCCTCTCTGGAACGCTTTTTCCAACGCCACTTTGGCCGGCTACAAGATCCTTGTCGCCAGGTTCTCCCAGCAACCCTCGTCTAAGATTCCAATTGTAGCCGATTCCATTCGCTGCCGGCGCTGTACCATAAACTCGGATGCAGGCCCCGTGGAACCTCCCGTCGGATTTTCACTATGACATTTGCTAACCATTTCCATTTGCCAAACTTGGCCAGCCGTTGGATGGCGATCGGCTTGTTTTGGATTGGGCTTTCTGTTTGCAGCCATCCGTGCACGGCGCAACCACTGTCCGCCCAGTCCACCACCGCCAGCGGAGCTCGCCCCAATATCGTGCTGATCCTCGCCGATGACCTGGGCTACACCGACCTAGCCTGCTACGGCAGCGGCTACTACGAGACACCCAACATCGATCGACTGGCCAAGGAAGGTATGCGATGGCTCAACCATCATCATTGCCAAAACTGCACTCCGACGCGCGCCGCACTGCTCTGCGGACAGTATCCAGCGCGGACGGGTGTCTACACCGTCGGAGGCATCGATCGATTTGACTGGAGCATGCGGCCGCTGCGTCCGGTCGAAAATGTAACGCAGTTGCCTTTGGATCGGATGCTGGTAGGGGAGTCACTGCAGCAAGCCGGGTACGCCACGGCCATGTTCGGCAAATGGCATATCGGACAGGCCGGTCGGTTCCACCCCAAGTCGCGCGGATTCCTGGAAGCGGTGATCTCCGAAGGGAGACACTTTCAATTTGAAACCAAGCCCCCCACCGAACTCCCGGATAGCACCTACTTGGCAGACTACCTCACCGATCTGGCGGTTGACTTCATCGACCGCCATCACGACCAACCCTTTTTCCTCTATCTGCCCCACTTTGGAGTCCATGCCCCGTTGCAAGCCAAAGAGGAATTGATCGCCAAGTATCAAGGCAAACTGCCGTCCGGAGGGCATCGCAATCCCGTCTATGCCGCCATGATCGATTCGATCGATCAAAGCGTTGGACGGATTGTGCAGACGCTAGAGACGCACCATCTAACCGATCGAACACTGGTGATCTTCGCAAGCGACAACGGCGGGGTCGGTGGCTATCAACGCGAGGGATTGGATCAAAAGGAGGACACCACGGACAACGCTCCTTTGCGCCACGGGAAAGGAAGCCTCTACGAAGGTGGGATTCGAGTCCCATTGATCACCCGCTGGCCGGCGATCGTTCCCGCCAGCACCACTTGCAGTGAACCGACGCTCCACGTCGATCTCTACCCTACCCTGCTGGAACTGGCCACTGCACCGCCACCCCCACAACAACTCGATGGCCTTTCGCTGAAACCGCTGTTCCAGGATCCAACCTCAGAGCTTCCGCGAGACGCTATCTTCCATCATTTTCCGGGCTACCTAGGGCAAGGAAAGAATCGATGGCGAACCACCCCCGTCAGTGTGATTCAGATGCGGCAGTGGAAGCTATTGGAGTTCCTCGAAGATGGCCACCTGGAACTCTATGACTTGGAATCGGATCTCTCCGAGTCACACAACTTGGCTTCGATCGAACCCCAGCGAGCCGTCATGATGCGGGAGCGACTGGAAGCGTGGCGCCGTGAAGTCAGCGCGTCGATGCCGAAACCCAATCGCTCGGGCGATGGCAAGTGATCGGAAGGATTGGACAGCAGCTACCAGGGAGCAGCGCTGCCAGAAGATTGCGTCTCACGCGATGCTCTCTCTCGTACGCAGGCTTGTCCCGCATGCGATGCTGTCGATGAAAAAACCCCCGAGTCGCCTCGGGGGTTTTCAATTCGACGGTATGGATCAGTAGCTCATGTCAGTCGGCTTCGATGTTGGCAACGTTGCCATCGGCCATCGCCCCCAGCCGCTGGTAGGTCAGGATGTCGATTTGATCGGACACCCATCGGACCGCACCGTCAGCCATGGCGAACTGTCCGCCACCGGTGTGGGAGCTGTAGAAGCCGGAGTTGTCTCCCCAAAGAGCGGCACAGGCCTGCAGATCGCGGGTGCGATTGCCGGTCGACTGGCACTTGGCTTTGTCGTTCAGCGGCGTCAGCGTCGTACCGGTGGCAAAGTAAGGATGTCCCCAAGCAGTTCGATTGCTGTAATCGGAAATCGACTCCCCGACCATGAAGACGTTCGACTGACCATCTTTGATGTCAGCAAGGCGTGTGGAGCAGTCGGTGCGGTCGGGGGTGAGGCTAGCGGTGCTGACCATCAAACCAGGGTAGAAGATCCCGTTGTTGGCGCTGAAGGCCCAGACGGAAATCTGCTTGCCATTGGCGCTGACGGTCGAACCACTGATCGCTGGATTGACCGCAGCATCAAAGGCGTTTTTCTTCGCGGTGAAGGTGCCGTCCAGAGGCGGACTGGCCATGTCGTACCAAAGCCAAAGCGAACCCATCACCCCTTTGTAACTGGTGCCACCCATCGCGATATCGGCAGGAAACCAAGATGCTTCCCCCCGCTTGGTCTGCGACTCGTAGGAAGTCCCATCGCTGGGGCACTGGTAGACGGGGATGCGAGTTGCGATGACTGCTAAGTTCGGGACATTGCCGACCAGAGGCATCATTTGACCATAGACGGGAGCCATGGGGTCCTGCACGAAATTCGCTTGATCGTAGAGAACGTTTTGCTCGAGATGCGGGAGAATCCCTGTCATCCATGAAATCGCGATGGGCGTCTGATTCCCGCTGGGATCGGGGCGAGTGGCGTTTTTGGGAAACTTCTGAGCGGTGGTTGAAAAGTTGATCGCCGCCAGCGCGATGTTCTTCATGTTGTTCTGGCAGGAAGCTCGCCTAGCCGCTTCACGCGCCGCCTGAACGGCTGGCAGCAGAAGACCGACCAACACTCCAATGATGGCGATCACCACCAGCAATTCCACCAGCGTGAAGGCTGGTCGAGGGCGAAAACGAACGGGCATCTCGAAACTCCCCAAGATAGACGAGTAGAAGGAATCAATTCCTGATTGATTTTATGGGATCAGGCTTTCCAAAAGCAACCAGTAACCGATCAATTCCCCTGCGGTTGGACCTGAAACCGCTAACTCGCTGGTTGAGTGCGTTTGGGACAGTTGTTTTACCATCGCTGTTGGGCGTTGCTTGCTTTGAGAGGGTCGGTACGCTTGCGCGGGGGGGCGGGGGGATGAGCGAACCTGTTGAGGATGGCCATCGCAGCCAGTTTCCTCCTCGCCAAGCTCAGAGTGAATCGCTCAGCGTCAGACGAATCGTCGGCTTTCGACTTCGTTTTGGGATCGTTTCTTTGCGATCCCCCATCCCATGGTTTTCCTCGATTGGCCGCTTGGAGCGCGACGAACAATCGGTTGGGATTCGTTTTTT
Organism: Pirellulaceae bacterium; assembly: GCA_046085865.1. Taxonomy (GTDB): domain Bacteria; phylum Planctomycetota; class Planctomycetia; order Pirellulales; family Pirellulaceae; genus JBEISR01. The sequence continues at coordinate 184 of JBJSWM010000109.1, read as the reverse complement.
CTGCAGAGGACTGCTACAAGCGTGGTTGTCGCGTAGCCTTGGCTCAGCTAGTGCGTCCAGGGGGTGGGGGAGTTGACGCGATCGGGATGAAGGGTTCGCGCCGGAGAGGTGGCAGTAGAAGCTTGCCCAACGGGTCAGGGGGGGATTTTTTGCGAAGCCTATATACAAAGACTGTCGATTATCG
>JBJSWM010000108.1:0-2807 GCA_046085865.1 Pirellulaceae bacterium | reverse complement strand
TTAGGGCTGGACTGGGAAATCTCCGACGTTCCGCGTCCTTAAATGGCACCGGTACTGTCGCCAGTAGCGGCCATCCACCGATCGATCGGATGGTTCATTCAGGCTACGCAATGGCAGGCGATGCTAGATGGCGAATCGCTTGGGCGAGCCGATCGATTCGATTGACTAAGGAGGTGCCCCTAGTAGACTGTGCTACCAGTCAACCGATCGAAGGAGAAACTGGCAGAGCGCAGATGATCTGGTTTCTCGATGGGGGTGACCACTGCGTCTGGCGTTGGGCGGCCAGCGTGTCCACAGAGATCTCAATTGGCTGGGCGATGATGAAACTTCAGGCGGATGGAGAGACGAAGTGGCTCGTCGCATGATGCGCATCAGACCGACAGTGCATCTAGGAGCCTTTGGCTATGGCAACCTGGGCGACGAACTGTGCCTGATCGAGGCGATGCAAGCTTTTCCTTCGGCCGAAGCGTATGCATTCTCCGTCGCGCCCGACTGGACGATGCGTTGCGTACCCTGTCTGAAGGGTTGCTTTCGAAATGCTGGGGAGATGCTGGCGCTGAAGCCAGCCAGGGTCGTCTATGGCGGCGGGTTGTTTGGTACCTCGAAAGCGTTTCAAGCTTGGATCCCCTCGCTCGTGAGAGCCAAGGCGATGGGTGCGGAGGTCTATTTCCATAATCTCGGTGTTGGTGCGCTTGGCGATCTTGGATGGTTGAGTGCTGCAGAGCGAAGTGTGATCGAAGATGCGGCGATCTTCACTGTGCGCGACTACGTCTCGGTGGAACGGTGGGCCAAGGCGGGTATCTCCAGGATGCCTTATGTGACGCATTTCCCGGAAGCGGATATCGCGCCGGAGTTTTCTCTGGCCGATGCGCTATTGCCGCGTGGGCAAAGACTGCTTGGCGTATCGATCATCCCCACACCGATGATGCGGGCCTGCCTGCGGCACGAAGCCGCGACCGTGCATGCTCTGATGGAGGAATTCTCGGACCATGCGATCGTGCCCATTGTCAGCACCGTGCATCTGAGCACGCCAGATGAGGACGACACTGCAGGCTGTAGCGAATTCCTCCGAGATTTTCTCCCGAAAAACCCCATTGCTGCGCCGATTCTGCTCGACCGTGAATTTTGGCGAGCGGAACTGACGCCACAGCGACTCAAGGGGCTGATCGCTCGCTGCGATACGTTGCTGACGCATCGCAAGCACAACGCTGTTCACGGAATTGGCGCAAACGTACGGGTGATTGGTCTTCACCCGTGGGCGGATGGAAGTTTGCGTCGTACATTCATCGCGCTATCCGACCGCCTGCCGCATGGCTCGCGCTGCATCGGCCTGCAGGCACCGTCCACATGAGCCGTACACTGATCCTGGTGGAACGTCCCTTTCGCGATCTCCGTTCGCAGGCGATGCTGGCGGCACTGCTACCGCGATTGGGTGGCGATGTGCGGCCCCTGCTGGCGACCGTTGACAAGGAGGTGCCTAGCGATTTTGAAGCCGTGCCGCTCGATCTGGATCCTGCTTCCCTGGGTGTCACGCGGATGGTGCTGGCTGGTATCTTCGAAGACCGCGCGGAATTCCAACGGATGATCGCCATCGCTTCGCGCGGGGTGGCCGCAGGCGCGACGCTGGAGGCGAGGAGCCTTTCTCTGGCGATCCGTGAGGCACGGCACGACCCGCCCGAAGGCATCGCTCTGCTCGATCTCGCCCAGTTGCTGGAGGTGCGTGAGCACCAGACGATGGATATTCTGATCCGCTGGCGCGTTGCTGCTCCGCTCAGGCTGTTGCCCTATCCGGAGCGAACTGGGGATCTGGACATGATGCTTGCCCAGAAGTTGCCGGCTGGTCCCATTTTGGGACTCTCGATGATCGGAGGGCCAGATTCAAAGCAGAAGGTCGAAGCAAAAGTCGATCTGCTACGCAAGGCGCTGGCACCCTTTGCGGGGTGGCCGATTCTTCCGCTTCCTGTGGAGGACTCCGGGAGCATCCACGACGACGGCTGGGCCACGCTGGACTTCGCTGGAATGGTCCTACCTCAATCGCCCATACTGCTGCCGGAGATGGCAGATGCCGAATGGCGGCGCAGCAACCTGACTCCTGCTAGGCTGCGAGGCCTAGTGGCGCGTTGCCATTGGCTGGTGGCCCGGCATGAACTGCCGGCGTCGATGGCGATCGCCCTGGGCCTCCCAGTCATCGGGATTGCACTGGGGCGACCCCCAGAGCGGCGGATTGCATCATGCCTTTACACTTTGGCCAACGACCTACCCAACGGATCTCGTCTGTTGTGGTTGGGGATGCAAAAAGGCGAACAGGGGTGAAGGAGGCCCATACCCCGTTGAGGTTGCGTTTTGGTCCGGTCTTGGCAGGCACTTTCGTTCTGCTGACTGGTCGGCGGACGAGCAGGTCGGTTTTTTTAGAGCGATTCGTAGCCGTTGCCTGCTGAGAAGTCCAACATCACTGCTCCTTGGGGCTGGCTGGAAGTCGATCTGTCTACGCAGTGGTTTCGACGGCCGCATCTCTGTGTCGTGATGAAGGTGCGGTGACCAGACGGATCTAGGGGTTCGGTCACCAGACGCGACGATCCCACTGGTTCCTTGCAAACATCAGGCAAAAGATTTCAGAGCGGTCTGCATGCCGATCAGAGATCGGGCGGTGTGGTAGCCGCATTTCCAGGCGTTGAGTTTCTCACTGGGGCCCTCGGGTGTCCCTTCCGCATCGGTCTGCCAGAACCATCCGCCAAGGTTGCGATCGACGCTGTGCTGGGTGACAAAACGCCAGAGTTTCTGGAGCGACTTTCCATAGCAATCCTCGG
>JBJSWM010000107.1:0-5485 GCA_046085865.1 Pirellulaceae bacterium | reverse complement strand
GTGTGTGAGCCGGTCGGAAGGCCACACGACTTCCTGACGGGGTTGGATCGTCATGCCCCATCGCGACCGATAGCCCAGGCGACTCGACCGCGAACACACCAGAACCAAACGTTGATCGACCATCCTGGTGTGTTCCGCCGTCGCGACTCACAGCAAGAAGCACCATCTCTCCCCATCGACTTCCTTCTTGGAGAGTCACCCAAGCTTCCGACGGCCTCACACACCCTACAAAAGCATCTTCGTTCCCCGCCCTCCCGATTGTAGCGCATGCTACATTTTACAGAACGATCGCTAATGAGGAGCGCAGCGGGAAGCGAGGAACGGCCAGTCGATCAATCTAACTTGCCGTAGACGATCTGCGCTACTTCGAGCGCCTGCGACAGATGCTGCTCCAGCTTGCTGGACTGAAGAGTCTTTTCCGTAAGAACGATCAGCGCGTCGCTGCCCTCGACATACAGACGCAGGTTGGGGTGTCGGGCCAAAGCCTGAATTCGTTCGGAGCTAAGCCACTTTTTCACCTGGTCGGGACTGACCCCAGCGATGCCGAAGAGATTGTTGAAGGCTTGGTCGTCGATCGACAGACCTCCGGAGGAGAGCCCAAGTCGCTGCGTTATGGTTCGCGGTTGAATCATCATCGAGGGAGCGTTGGCGATCGAAGAACGCAGGAGAGCGAACGCCTGCCGCTGGTAAGCAGCTTCCTTCCCCTTGCCAGATCGATATTCGTAGTCGACCAGTGCAATCGTCAGTCGTTCGGTTTCGGCAAGAATGGCGGGGGCCGCCACCCCTTCGGTCATTTGCTGGACAATCGGGAAGCGTGATAGAACGCGCCAATGCCCATTGGCCAGTCGGTTCTGGTACTCGATCCCCAGTTGTTCAACCTTCTCCTTCAAACCGCGAAGCCGCAGTTGCTGGCTGATGACTCCAAAAACCTTCTGGATCGCCAGCAGGGCAAAAATCACCAGCAGTATGTAGAACTGTCCCATGACCACCTCGAACCGTCACGTCGCCAGATTCACCTTGCACAGCCCGCCCCATCCAGACCCCGCTAGTGTAATCGGGGCCTCTCTTCACCGCACCTCAATCCTCGAACGAACGATCTTCCGCATCAACCCGTAGGGTGTGTGAGCCGGTCGGAGGATCAATGGACCGACTGACGTTGGTGGTCAACTGGCGCCCTACCTTAGGGTGTGTGAGCCGGTCGGAAGGCCAAACGACTTGTTGACGGGCATGGAGTTCCATGCCCCATGGCGACCGATCGCCCTGACCGCTCGACCGCGAACACACCAGAACCAAACGTTCCATCCGAGCACGAGCACGAGCACCGTAGGGTGTGTGAGCCGGTCAGAGGGCCAAACGACTTGCTGACAGGCATCGACTTGGGATCTTCACAACGCCTCATAGCCCACTCGACTCGACCGCGAGCACACCACAACCAAACGTGGATCGACCATCCTGGTGTGTTCCGCCGTCGCGACCTACAGCACGAAGCACCATCTCTCCCAATCGACTTTCTTCCTGGAGAGTCACCCCTGCCATCGACGGCCGCACACACCCTACGATGCGGAGCTCGACCGCGAACAGACCACAACCAAACGGATCGACGAGAAAAGAGAGCTGCCCTGGAACCTGCGGTGGCCATCGCAGGCTCCAAGGGCAGCTCGTCCCTCGGATATCAGTCGACTCGTTCTTCCAGCCGCTCAGCTGACCAGCGCGGTTCCCATGCTGATGCCAGGGGCGGGGAGGACCGATTGGCCCTGCAGATAGAGATCGATGGCTCGCGCCGCACCGCGTCCTTCATTGATCGCCCAGACGACCAGCGACTGACCTCGGCGGCAGTCGCCTGCAGCGAAGACGCCGGGCAGGCTGGTGGCGAACCGCCCATGTTCGGCTTTGTAATTGGATCGCGGATCCAGTTCGATCCCCATGGTCTGAGCCAGATAGTGTTCGGGGCCAAGAAAGCCCATCGCCAGCAGCACCAGATCGGCTTCGATGAGTTTCTCACTGCCCGGCACTTCCATCATCTTCATTTTGCCGTCGACTTTTTCCCAGTGAACAGCCACCGTGCGGATCCCCTTCACATTCCCCTTGCCATCGTCGACGAATTCCTTGCTGAGGATGTTGTAGGTGCGAGGGTCGCTGCCAAACTTCGCTTCGGCCTCCTCATGCCCATAATCGACGCGAAAAATGCGAGGCCACTGCGGCCAGGGATTGTCGGGGGCACGGCCCTCGGGAGGCCGGTCCATCAGTTCAAAATTCACCAGTTGGCTGCACCCATGCCGTAGGCTGGTAGCGATGCAGTCGGTGCCGGTATCGCCACCGCCGATCACTACCACTTTCTTCCCCTTGGCCGAAATGTAGTGACCATCGGCCAGCTGGCTGTTGAGGTAGCTGGCGGTGTGTTTGGTGAGAAACTCCATGGCGAAGTGGATGCCATGAAGCGACCGACCGGGGATCGGAAGATCGCGCGGCTGGGTGGCGCCGGTAGCCAGCAGCAGGGCGTGGTTTTCGGCGAGCAGTTGACGGGGGTCGACGGTCTTGCCCACATCCGCGCCGGTGACGAACTTGACCCCCTCGGCCGCCATCAGATCCAGTCGACGCTGGACAACGCCTTTATCCAACTTCATGTTGGGGATACCGTAGGTCAGCAGACCACCGATCCGGTCGGCTCGTTCATAGACCGTCACTTGATGACCGACTTTATTGAGCTGGTCGGCAGCGGCTAGGCCCGCCGGTCCACTGCCGACGATTGCGACCGACTTGCCGGTGCGCTGCGTTGGTGGATTGGCCGTCACCCATCCGTTCTTGAATCCATAATCGATGATGGCATTCTCGATATTTTTGATCGTCACCGGAGGGCTGGTGATTCCCAGGACGCAGGCCCCTTCGCACGGGGCAGGGCAGACGCGCCCCGTGAACTCAGGGAAGTTATTTGTCTTGTGGAGTCGATCGAGCGCTTCGCGCCATCGACCGGTGTAGACGAAATCGTTCCATTCGGGGATCAGGTTATCGATGGGGCAGCCGCTGGCCGACTGGCAGAAAGGCACCCCACAGTCCATGCAGCGAGCCCCTTGCGTCTCCAGCTGTTCCTTGGGCGGTTCCGTGTAGATCTCGCCGTAGTCCCCAAGGCGCACCACCGGCAGACGCCATTCCACTTTCTTGCGATCAAATTCTTTGAATCCAGTCGGCTTGCCCATGGCACAGTTCTTTATTGACAGAGTCGGGAGGATAGTGGGAAACAATAAAGCGGGTTGGTTCGCTGCCGGACCTTTTCCAGGTGGACCAGCAGCGACCCGGTCGATCGATCATTTGGAGGCAGTCAGTTGCCGATTCTCTTCGAGGACCCGCTTGTAATCGGTCGGCATCACTTTGACGAACTTTGGCAGCAGGCTGCTCCATTCGTTCAGCACACGTCGGGCGACGGTCGATTGGGTGTACATCGCATGCTGCTCGATCAACCCCTGCAGTTCTTCCTGGTCGGCTGGATCTTCCACTGCCTCCAACTGAACCATTTCCAGATTGCAGCGGATCGGCAACTGATCTTCTTCATCGAGCACGTAAGCGATCCCGCCGCTCATCCCCGCCGCAAAATTGCGACCGGTCTGACCAAGCACCACAACGCGACCACCGGTCATGTACTCACAGCCATGATCGCCCACCCCTTCGATGACCGCGGTGGCGCCGCTGTTGCGCATCGAAGCGTTCCGCGGCCCGCCCTCGGAAGTATGCCTCACCCATCGTCGCTCCATACAGGCAGACATTGCCGACCAGAATATTCAGCTCAGCCGCAAACGGACTGTTCCTTGGTGGATAGATGATGATCCGTCCCCCCGAGAGCCCCTTGCCGACGTAATCGTTGGCATCCCCTTCCAGTTCCAGGGTGACCCCGTGCGCCAGAAACGCACCGAAGCTTTGCCCTGCTGAGCCATGGAAGTTGATGTGAATGGTGTCATCCGGAAGCCCTTTCTGTCCGTATCGCTTGGCGATTTCATGGCTGAGAATCGTCCCGACGGTGCGGTTGATATTGCGGATCGGCAGGCTGAATCGAACCGGTTTTCGGTTGTCCAGCGTCGCGATCGAACGGGGCAGAATCTCCCGCACGTCGACCGTTTTCTCAAGACCATGGTCTTGAGGCACGATGCAGCGGGTGACAACCCCTTCATGCTGCCGCTTGGCAGGTTGCAAGATCGGCGTCAGATCGATTCCATCGGTCTTCCAGTGATGGATGGCATGATTGGTCTCCAGCACATCGCTTCGGCCAACCATTTCATCGATCTTTCGGAAGCCCAGTTTGGCCATCCACTGCCTGGTATCTTCGGCGACCATGAACAGGTAGTTGACCACATGCTCCGGCTTGCCCGCAAACTTCGCGCGAAGCTCTGGATCCTGGGTAGCGATTCCAACGGGGCAGGTATTCAGATGGCACTTCCGCATCATGATGCACCCCAGAGTGATCAGTGGCGCGGTAGCGAACCCGAATTCTTCGGCCCCCAGCAGCGCTGCGATCACCACGTCGCGCCCCGTCTTCAGACCACCGTCGGTCTGCAGCGTCACGCGGCTGCGAAGGTCGTTGAGCACCAGTGTCTGGTGGGTTTCAGCGATCCCCAACTCCCACGGCAAACCCGCATGCTTGATGCTGGTCAGCGGCGAAGCGCCCGTGCCACCGGTATCACCGCTGATCAGAATGTGGTCGGCGTGAGCCTTGGCGACTCCTGCCGCAACCACCCCCACTCCCACTTCGCTGACCAGCTTGACGCTGACCCGCGCGGCGGGATTGGAATTCTTCAGGTCGTAAATCAGTTGCGCCAAATCCTCGATCGAGTAGATATCGTGGTGCGGCGGTGGGCTGATCAGACCAACCCCCGGGGTGCTGTAGCGGATGCGCGCGATGTTGCGGTCGACTTTCTTTCCAGGCAGCTCTCCCCCTTCGCCTGGCTTGGCACCCTGCGAGATTTTGATCTGCAGTTCGTCGGCATTGGCCAGATACTCGATCGTGACACCAAAACGCCCCGAAGCAACCTGCTTGATCGCCGACCGCTTGCTGTCCCCGTTGGGCAGCACCTTGAATCGCTCGGGATCTTCCCCACCTTCTCCCGTATTGCTCTTCCCACCCAGGCGATTCATCGCGATCGCCAGCGTCTCATGCGCCTCGGCGCTAATCGAACCAAAGCTCATCGCTCCAGTGCAAAATCGCTTGACGATCTCTTTGGCCGGTTCCACTTGATCCAGAGGCACCGAAGGTCCTGCCACACCTTCCTTCAGCTCTAGCAGTCCCCGCAGGGCGCAGCGCATCTTGGCGTCGCGGTTGATATGTTCGGCGAATCGCCAGTAGGCGTTCTTGTCGCCTTGTCGAGCGGCGACTTGGAGATCGGCGATGGCGGCTGGATCCCATCCATGGTGCTCCCCTTCGGCCCGCCAATGAAACTCTCCCAGATTGGGCAGCGTCGGCATCCGCTGAGTTGGCTGATCGGGGTACCCCAGGCGGTGG
>JBJSWM010000106.1:0-8307 GCA_046085865.1 Pirellulaceae bacterium | reverse complement strand
GGTGAGCGCCAAATTCCCGTTCGAAAAGGGCGCCAACAGCAAGGCTGCGGCCCCGATGAGCACCGGGAGCGACGAATGCCACCGTCGCTCATGAAACCGATCCGAACTCCACCCAACAAACAGCTGCCCGGCAATCACCAGAATCGACGGCAACATCGCCAGCACCGTCACTTGGTCTAACTTCAGCTTGTACCACTTCTCAAGAATGCTCGGCAGAAAAAACTCAATCCCATAATTCGCCGTCACGATCCCGAAGTAAGCCGCTGCCAAAAGAAGTACCTTGGGATCGGTCAGCGCCTTGGCCAGCGGCAAATGCCCCGCACCATGTTGCTTTTTGTCTTTGGCCAACTCCGCCTCCAGCGCATCTCGCTCCTCTGGCAACAACCAGGAAGCCTCATGCGGCTTGTCGGGTAGCAAGTATAGGACGGCCAGCCCCATCAGGACGGCAGGAATCCCCCAGAAAATATAGATCCACTGCCAGCCCTTCATCCCCCATAACTCCGGCACCACACTCTGCACCACCCCATCGACTATTTCACTTGTGCCGATCGGCAGCATCTCTCGCGAAATCGCCGGGCCAATGATCATGGCGATGGGCGATGCGATCAAGAAGAACGACAACGCCTTCGATCGATCCTTGGCTGGGAACCAGTGAGTCAAATAGACGATGATCCCTGGGAAAAAACCCGCTTCGGCTAGCCCCAATAGAAATCGGACCACATAAAACTGAAACGGCGTTTTCACGAATGCCGTCAGAGCAGCAAAGATCCCCCAGGTCACCATGATCCGGCAGATCCACTTGCGAGCGCTCCATCGTTCCACCAGGATCGAACCAGGAATCTCCAAAAGGAAATAGCCGAGAAAAAAGATCCCTGCACCGAATCCGATCACGTCATTCGTGAAGGCAGGCAAATCCTTCGACATCGTCAACTTGGCAATCGAAACATTGGTTCGATCGACGTAGGCGATGATGTAGCAGATGAAGAGGATCGGGATCAGCCGCCAATAGGCTTTGCGACGGGCGCGCTCAAGTGCAAGCGATTGGGTTTCTGGATTCAAGGTGGGAAGCCTTCGGGGGAGAGGAGTTTGGTTGCCCGAATCTTTTCATTCTAAAAGAAATCGGGGTCGATCATCCACCTATTCCTCTGACTTTTTCTCTTGTTCCCGAAGCCGGCGACTCTCTTCGCGCCATAGATACAGCGGCAACGCGAAACAAATTCCCATTCCAAACGCAGCAACCACATACAGCCACCGTCGCCCCGGATGGCTGCCTCGATACCCCGTCACAATCCAAGTGAGCGCCACCATCGCCGTAAGGACAAGATCCCAACTGAACCCTGCTTGCACCCAACTGGACCAAGGTGCCGCCCAAAAGGCACTCCAGCCCCCTGCACTTGGATTCGTGAAATGCCGGGCAAAACAATAACTGGGCAACAAGAGCCCAGCAGCACTGAAAATCGCATACACCGTTCGCATGTTTCTTTGGATTCCTGCGTCGTTTTCGTCCCCAAAGCCACCCCTTTGCAGGTGGGAACCCTTCGGACCGTCCGTCACAAACCTCAGCTTACCTAGGTTTGCGGCTTTCAACCAAACAGCCGTCTCGACCTCGATCCAATCTTTCTCCTTTCCTTCGCCCTGAATCGATCGACCGCTGCATCTGGCGCCCCATCGGCCGCAGTCTACAAGTCACCCTGAAACCGTTCCTCTTGAACGCATGGGCAAGATATGCCGGTTATTCCCATCAATCGCGTGGTAACGGATGTAGTGCGGGAGCCAAAGAAAGCGGTTTTCGCAGTTCTTTAGGCCGATCCTTAAATCCAGCTTGGATTGCATATGCTGACGAAGCATCCCCTTTTCAGTTGGTTTCACGATCCTGGTTTCCGATCTCCCCCCAGTCGCTCAGGCTTCCCCCGAGCTTCTTGGCGGAAGCAGAAAATCCTCGATGCCTCGATTCCACCGCTGAAGAATGCTGGCGGAGACCGACACACATGAACCACAAAAGACTGATTCGCTGCCAGCGCGGCTTCGTGCTGGAAGCCTTGGCGACTCTGCTACTTGGATGGTGCGCAGCCGCTCCGTCCTTGCCACTTTTGGCGCAAGGACCGCTTGGTCCCACGCAGCCTCCCGTCATCGCCGACCCTACCAACTCTCTGCCGCCATACGATCTGACCCAAGGACTAGCTCCCGTCAGCGGTGTCCCGACCCGTTACAGCGCGAAACTTCTTGAAAAGGGATCTGGCGGACTTCCTGTGGTTCCGGCGGTACAGCCAAGAGAGTTTGGCAAGATCGAAGCACGTCGTGATGGCGTGTCAGCACCGACCAGTTCGCTGCTGGAACCACTTTCCACCCTCGACGCGCAAATTCAACTGGTCGTCGGACAAGGCCGATTGCTAACCCTAAAGAAACCGATTTCGACGGTGCGCCAATCGGGCGTCGTGGCGGTAGGCGATCCAAGCATTGTCGACTTTCAATTGCTTCCCAACCCGATGATGCTCCGTTTGATCGGGAAGCGGTCGGGCGTCACCGACCTGACAATTCTGACGTCCGATGGCGACGCATTCTCTTTTGAAGTGCAAGTTGGATACGATCTGGAGACAGTGCGCATCCAACTGCTGCGGATGTTTCCCGAGGCGGCGATCGAGCTCCATCAATTGCGACAGCATGTCGTCTTGGAAGGACAGGCTCGTTCCCTCCCGCAGATTGCACAGATCGAACAAACGCTGAAGGCATTTCTTTTATCCGAGCAATCGACGCAGATTGAGGGAGGCGGAGACTGGGGTGGCGGCGGACCCGCAGCGGAAGGCGAAGAGACTTCCGAACCACCTGCAGCCGACGGGGAGGCAGTGGACGGAGATGCGAGAGCGGGCCAGCCGAATCCAGAAAACCAGGATGAAAAGTCGCCCGATTCCCGTGACGCCCAATCCCCCGCCTCAAGGCAAGATAAAGGCTCCGGCGGCAGAGAAGGGATCGGGGCTCAAATCATCAACCTGATGCGCGTCCCAGGCCTTCAGCAGGTGACACTGCAGGTCCGCATCGCGGAACTTGACCGGACTGGCCTGCGTGAGATAGGAGCTGATTTCCTCTACGCATCTCCCAACGGGACGATCATCGGTACTCAGATCGGTGGTGCTGCCGTCACCGCAAGTGGCGTTGGGGGCCCGGGCGGGATGATCGGAACAGCGGAAAACAATCTGGGTGCCAACACCACGGTCTTTGGCATCTTCCCCTCGATGGATCTGAACATTTTCATCCGAGCCCTCCGACAGAACTCGCTGCTGTCGGTTCTGGCGGAACCGAATCTGGTGGCGATGAGCGGTCATGAGGCATCGTTTCTTGCGGGTGGTCAATTCCCGATCCCCGTCGCCAACGGGGCTTTGGCACAGCCTGGTATCCAGTTCAAGGACTTTGGGGTCCAGTTGCGATTCGTCCCCTACATCCTGGATGACGATCGAATTCGGCTGGAAGTGGCACCCGAAGTCAGCACCATCGACAATGCCCTGGGAACCGTTCTGGTAGCTGGCGGAAATCCAGTACCTGGCATCAACACCCGCCGCGTCACAACGACGGTCGAGATGCGTCAGGGAGAAACGCTTGCCCTAGCCGGCCTCCTCCAGATCACACTAGACGCTCAGACGGCGCGTGTCCCAGGGCTGGGTGACCTACCCTACCTTGGCCCCTTCTTCAGCAACACCAGCCACCGTCGCATTGAGAAGGAATTGCTGGTTCTTGTCACCCCATTTCTTGTGGCGCCGGCTCCCCCCGGCGAAACCTTTGCATTGCCGGGCGAAGAAATCGAAGAACCGACCGACTACGAATTCTACTTGCTCAATCGAATCGAAGGCCGAACGGGAGCCAACCACAGGTCGACTACCAACTGGGACGATCCTTTGGGAATCATCGAAAAAATGGAATTCGAACAGCAGTGCCTGCATGGCCCTGTAGGCCTGTCTCGCTAAACCTGGAATCGATCGCAGGAGACTCCTTATGCAATTCAGAAAATGCGTCTCGACTCCCAGTCGGCGATGGTGGCTGCTGAGCGGCCTGGGTGGCCTGAGCGCCCTAAGCTTCGGAAACCCAACTGCAGCTCAGTCGACCACCCCGGACTTGCTGAACCAACAGGTGGCCAAAAGCCGTAGTGAGTCGATCGAGCCGCTGCGGCCGATGGTGCGCCCTCTGTCCCCTCTTCCGCTGGAAGGATCGGACGCTTCCCCCGAGGCGGAACCGATCCGGCAACCATGGCAAGAAGAGGAAGTAGAACTTCCGATGGAAGTATCGGCGCGGCCTCGCATGCAGCATCTCAGCGAGCGAGGTTTCGATAAAGACTGCTGTGGCGACACGCATCGATGCAGTTGTTCTGCATGCCAAGCCAAACGGCAATCGTGGCACGCTCAGTGGAAAAGAAAACTCCAAGCCAAAGGCTGGGGCTATCCCGAACGTTTCTGCGACCCACCTTTTGGTGCGGCCAGTCGAAAGGTTTGGGATCGACAGATCGAACTGGGGCAGATCGAACGATTGACTTTGTATCGCATCGATTTCTACAACGATTCACCCGAACTGGCCCATCGTCTGAACCAACACGGAATCACCAAACTTGTTCGGATGGGAACCGATGCCGAACTTGCACTCCAGACGTTGAAAATTGAATCCGATCCTCGCCACCCAAGCCTCGACCTTCGGCGACGCGAGTCGGTGCGTGCTTGGGCGATCGAGCGGGGCTGGGAGCTTCCAGAGGAACAAATTGTCTTCACTCGGTCGGTCCCCTACCTGGACTCGCGAGAAGCCTCTTCCATCTACCAACGCATGATCAATGGAAACGCTGGAGGTCAGGGGGCCGCGACCGGAGATGCCGGAAACATGAATGTCGCTCCCAGCGCTGGGTTCTCAACGGGAGCCGGACTTGGGGGTGCCACTGGCGGTGGCGCGGGGCGCTAAATCACTGGATCCATTCACCCGAGAAAAAAGCAAAGGTCGATCACATGAACGCCAGTGCAATGAAAAAACGGATCGCTGCCGCTTGCCTCCTACTCACCTGCTGCTCCGCTGGTCTGTCCGGTTGTAAGAATTCGTCTCCTTCCAAGATCGGGGCATGGGGCGAAAGCCTGTCGATGAAGAACTCCATTCGCAACTGGTTCCCAGAGAAACACACCGAGCCCCAGGGAGAGGTCCGTAAAATCGGCCCGAAGGAAATCGCCAAAAGCCGCAGCGATATCCAGTATGCGATGGCAGAGAGCCACGAAATAAAAGGAAACGACAGCGAAGCGCTTCGGGTCTATCAACAGATCCTGGACCATGCTCCCGATGCTACCGCGCTCCATCGCTCTGCACTCCTCCTCTACAAGCGTGGCGATCGCCAGGAGGCATGGGAGTTTCTGGAGGAGGCGTTGGAAACGGCCCCGGAAGATGTGGAACTACTGTGCGATATCGGATATCTGCACTACTTGGAAGGACGACTGGAAGCGGCTGAAAGCTCCCTGGAACGCTCGATCGAATATTCGCCTCATCATCGTCGCGCTCAAAACAATTTGGGGCTGGTACTGGCTGCCAGAGGGAAGGAGAAAGATGCATTGCACGCCTTTCGCAAGGCAGGGCTATCCAACGCCCAGTGCGAAGCGAATCTCGGCCATGCCATGATGCTTGCTAGGTCGCTCGATGAAGCACGACCGCATCTAGAACTGGCCGCCAAGTCGCGACAACCTTCCCAACTCGCGCAGAAGACTTTGCAGACTCTCGAAAAAATGGGGGAGGAAACCAATCCCCGTTCTCATCAATCGGCTGTCGTCCAAGCAGCCGCTTCCGATCTAAAGCCACTGGACGACAAGGAGCCCCAGCCTCAGGATTCCAGTGCCAGTGAAGTCGAGGATCTACCCGGCGTCGACAGCGAACCTATACGCTGACCGATGGGAGACCAGCGATTAGGTGACGCGAGAAGGATGGCACTCTCCTCATGGTCTACCCAGAAAAGCCGCTCGACCGACGCAACCGCTTGATCGAATGGCTTCTTTTCTGCCTGATTCCAGCCCCTGCGTTTTTTGTCGGATGGAAACATGGCGCCAAGAACTTCTTGCTGATCGACACCGATTCGTACAATCGCGTCAATCGAGTGGAAGCGATTCTGGAAACAGGCAGATGGCTGCACCACGTACCGCGTGACAACGGTGGAGCATCGATACCGATCCACTGGAGCCACGCGCTAGACGGATGGATTGTCGGATTCAGCCGATGCCTCGCTCCCTGGGTGCATTCCCGCGACGCTGTCCTCGCCGCTGGTGCTGTGATCGGTCCACTTAGTATCTTGGCCCTTGCGTGGGCTGCGATGAGCCTTGTTCGCAGGGCAACTGGTTTGCAACGAGAAGCACTTTTGGCCGGGATTCTCATTGCCGCATCACCGGCAATCGCCAGCTACGGAGCCTTGGGGCGTGCCGACTATCATGTGTTGCTACCTGCTATCGCCATCGCCATGTTCGCGCTCCTGCTGCAGTGCCCCTCATCGAACACCACGACATCGACATCCGACCCACGGTTTCAAGAGCAAGTTACCGGCCACTTTGGGGCGTTCGTTTCCGGACTACTCGGAGGCATCGGTATCTGGATCAGCCCAGAGGCATTTCCTTTTGCCATGGCTGCCTGGGCCATGGCGACACTGATGGACATCGAGCGGACGGGAGGCTGGGACCAGTCGTCATGTCGATGGTCTTCTGGCTTTTTGGTCGCCATCCTGGCTGCCTGGATCGCCGATCCTCCCAGCGGTGGTCTGCTCGCCATCGAAATCGATCGTCTCTCAAGACCCTACGTTGAACTGGCTATCGGATTGACGTTGGTGACGTTCGTCGGAGCGGCGATCCTGCGTCCCAAGAGCCAGCGTTGGACGGTCTGGGGATCGAGCCTTCTGCATGGGATGCTGGGCACAGCTTGCCTGGGACTTTGGCTGGCGATCTACCCCGACGCTGCACGCGGTACGCAGGGCATCTTTTCCAAGGCGATGACGGAGAGAGTTTGGAGCAAACTGGCAGAACTGCAACCGTTGGATGACTGGTCTAGGTGGACAGAATCGGGGCTCTTTCCCTGCCTTGCGATTGCGCTGACTCTCTCAGCCATTCCGCTCCGCTTCTTCCGCCGCCCCCTGGTGGTGCTGCACTTGATGCTGCTGCTTTTTGTCGTGGCGATCACCGCCAAACATGTGCGATTTGCAGTCTACCTACAGACCTGGGCAGCCATCCTCAGCGCCTCGGGCTGGTATTGGTCGACGCGGTTCCCGGTCGCGCCTTGGCGCCAAGCCATTTGGGGCTCGGCATGTCTTCTGCTGGTCTTTGGTCCGATCGCCGTTGCCCCCTGGCTGCGATCGACCGGTTCCAGCAGCCCACCGGCCAGCAATTGGAGTCGTTCCATGCTGGCGAAAGATCTTGAACCCTTCGCAGGCAAGATCGTGCTGGTGCCGATCAATCAATCGCCCGAAGCGATTTACTATTCGCGCTGCGTATGCACGGCAGGCCCCTACCATCGCGCGGAAGTCAAAATGGCGGAATCCCTTGATGCCTTCGAGGAGAAACAGTGGGCCTCAGCGCCCCTGTCGTTCCAACGAACCGGTGCCAGTCTGGTGCTGATCTTTCAGGCCAATCGATTCCCTCAAGGTTCCCTTGGGTCTGCACTTCAGTCGGGGACTTGTCCCGATTGGCTTCGCCCAATCGCAGGAGGTACAGAGCGTGGCTATCGCATCTACCAGTTGCGTCCCCGCAGCTTCCACTGAAATCACTCGGGGACCGCATCGCCACGTCGGATCGTCACCCCTTCCCAAGTCGCCTCATCCGTCTGTGGATCGTAGGTAAGAACTCGAGAATGACTGCCGGGCGCGGGTGGCACATTGACCTTGGGAAGCCACTCGGCAAGTCGCTTGGCTTCCAGGCTAGCCATCGGGTCATCGATCCGGTTCCGCCACTCATTGGGATCCTCCTTCAGATCGTAGAGCTCCTGGCTGCCGTCGGCATAGACGATCCAACGCCACCGCTCATCGCGGATCGAATGGTTGTTCGGATTGTGCGTGGTGATCGCCGGCCAGGGTCGTGCATGATCTGCATCGTGCAATTGCGGCACCAAGCTATGGCCTTCCAGATTCTTGGGTGCCTCCAGATGACATCGCTCTGCCAGCGTTGGGTAGAGATCCAGCAATTCGACCGGCTGCAAGCATCTAGACCCCGCGGAGACTTTAGGGCCAGCAAAAATCAACGGAACGCGAGTCGACGGCTCCCACAGTGTGTTCTTCCCGGTCACCCCCTTTTCACCTAGGTGGAACCCATGGTCGCTCCAGAGCAC
>JBJSWM010000105.1:0-980 GCA_046085865.1 Pirellulaceae bacterium | reverse complement strand
GCCACCTGATGCGGTTGGATCCCATGGACGGCGATGCAATGGGGACTGAACTCCATCGACCTTGGCCGAATCAACCAGCAGTGTTCCTCGCGAATCTCCCCACCCTGCACATCGACCACCGCCAACTGGCACGGGCTGTCGGGACGCTGGCTGGCCGTTTCAAAATCGATCGCCACAAAATCCATTCCCCTCGCCTCCTTTCGCCACCCTCGACCTTCGGCTTTTTCGAGCCATTCAGCGGACCGGGTCCAATCCCAGCAAACGTCGCAGCAGTCCAATCTGACCGGCATGAATCGATTCATGAAGCGGGCAGAAGAGAAATGCCCCCAGCTTGATCGGCCAAGCAGCATACGGCATTTCGGTCGGCTCCAGAAACTGCCGCCAGTCCCATTGCGTCGCTTCCCGATGCGCCGCTTGGTCGATCCGCCCAAGCATCTCCAGCAACACCTCGCGCGAATCGCACTGCGATGGGTCGGGGGGCTGCGTTCCCCGGCCATACTTCTTCCGCAACCAACCTGGCATCAACTCCAAATCCCCCTCGCCTCGCCCCCGCTGCCGAAACAGCATCAGCCCGTACTGCGAAACGGCCAGATGGCCTACCTGCCAAGCCAAGTGCGACGGGGTGCCAGAAGGTTGAGCCGTCCAGAGTTCTTCGGGAATCGCAGCGATCAGCTGCAGGGTGTAATCGCGCGCAAAGCGCATCTGAGCCAGCGTCTGATCGCGCATCGCCTCCACTTGCGCCTGCGACCAGGAAGCGATTGGCGTTGAACCGGAAAGTGAATCGCCATCCATGAATCGATCTTCCACAAAACGCGAGATTCCTTACCAACCACAGCATGGCAAGAGTATATCAGCTACCTAGCCCGTAGGGTGTGTGAGCCGGTCGTTGAACGAGTGACCTCATCCCCTCGCTTGCGCGCATGCCGGATCCTTCCGAGAGGGCTGAACTGTGGGCAGTGCCGCCGCACGGGGAAGGCGTC
>JBJSWM010000104.1:0-1935 GCA_046085865.1 Pirellulaceae bacterium | reverse complement strand
AAAACACGAGCGACTTAAGTTGCAGATGGAATCAAGAAGAAAATGATCCCGCACGCCTTGCAGATCCAAGGCGTGCGGGAATTCAGCAGTGGGATCGTCGATCACTCTTCGATGCCGGCAAGTTCCGCACCCGCTCGGGTGATCAACCTCGCAACAATCCGGATATCGGTGGTTGCCCCAAGGAACTGGACCGAACCGTCGCAGATGGCGAAGTTTGCACCACCCGGATGGAAGCTGTAGGCTTCTCCAGTCCCTTCCGAACCGTAGTAGGGGTGAGGGAATGTCGAACCTGCGATTTCTTCACCGTTGGTGCAATTGATGGCGCAAGGCCCAGGCAGAATGCGTCCATCTCGCGTCGATCCGTCCAGAGAGAAATCGCTGGCTGGTCGCGACCATCCTCCTGCGTTGGTCCTCTGGGTGGGAACGCCACCAAACTTTTTGCCGATTCGATAAACCGTAGGCCGCCCCGCCGACTCACCATAGAGAATCGTCTGCGAAAGGCCATCGGTGATGTCTCGGAACTTCGGCTTGCCATTCTTCGGCAGAGCCCCAATAAGATCCCCCGTGGGATCGATCAATCCAGAGGTTCGCAACCGCTGATCGACTCCAATCGTCGGCGAGTAATCGGTCGTGGCGACGAATGTAGGAGTCCAGGGCGACTGCTCTGGAACCCCATCCAGTCGCTCGGGGTTCGGTGTCGATGGGCACGCGAACGTAGCCACTCGAGACGAAGTGACCGGCAGATTCACCGGATCAAACCAGTTCCGACCTTGGTCATATCGATCATAAAGAACACTCTGCTCGATGTAAGGCAATGTGAATGTCAATCCTGCCACGCGCGGCAAGGTTGTCAGGCCACCAGGACGCACGCTGGAAGGTAGCTGCTTGTAGGCCGATTCAAAATTCTGCGCGGCCAACCCAAGCTGCTTGAGGTTGTTGCTGCATTGCATCCGCCGAGCTGCCTCGCGAGCGGCTTGGACAGCTGGTAGCAGCAGTCCTACCAAAATACCGATAATCGCAATCACCACTAGCAGCTCCACCAGGGTGAAGCCTCGCATTCCCTTGCTCGTACGTTTCATTTTTCGATTCCTATAGTTGAACTCACCAATTGCCTGCATGAACGATTTTTGGGAGTGAGCCCTGCAGGAAAAGAGACTCGTGGATCGTTACCTTTCGATTTTTCATTTCACTTCGATGCGTTGGATGCTGGAGTCATCTTTCGACACCGACACCTGAATGGGAGTGGTCGAAGGATTGGCGTATAGCGGTGGAAGAATGTTCGGACCAGGTTCCCACTGACTTCCTTCGCCGCGAATCTGGTAGCATTCCACCGTCACTCGATACTTCCCGACAGAAACCCCATCGTTGGCGTCATGAGTGCTCAGTGCAAAAGTTCCGTCAGCCCCACTGGTGGCTCGACCACTAGTGGCCTTCGGATCACTTCCCTCCGCAGGATGAAAAGTCACCAAGGCATTCGCCAGCGGTTGATCCTGAAAGATCACCACCCCTTGAACTGGGACCACCGGAAGCCGCTCCGGAGCCCGACTGCAACCAGGAGTCACCCCGAAGGCACCGAGTAAGACGACGCCACGAAGCAACCACCGCCGATCGACTTCCGTTTCAAAACCAATCGCCATCACATTCCCTTCAGCAAGGGTGCCCCAAAGTCGACTCAACCGAGACCACCCCGGCACCCATCGGCGTCCAAATGCAACGGTTGTGCCATGGCTGACACTTTCATCGAAAAGGTGGAAGAATCTGCCTTTGGCCCTGGAAATTGTGAGGTAACTAGATCTTCGACGCCCCCAACTCACTTGGCTGCCAGGTGGCAATCATCCAATCGCTCCATGACCCATGATGGATCCAGCAAACTACCTAATCACCGATCACGGTTGTGATGCAATCCGATTTCACTTTCTCCAAAGCAGCGTCGCA
>JBJSWM010000103.1:0-2317 GCA_046085865.1 Pirellulaceae bacterium | reverse complement strand
TATCTCTAATGGACTCAATCCACCATCTCCGCAACATGGTCATCATGGCAGCCGTCGACGGAGAGTTCACGGAACGCGAAATCACTTTCTTGGTCGACCGTAGTCGGCAGTTAGGCCTGGATGTCGATGACTTGGAGGATTCCATCGCCTACGCGCTCACTGAGGATCCATCCATCTCGCTTCCGCAGGATCCCCAAGAGCTTGTGGATATCTTTAAGGATCTGGTTCGAATTATGGCAGCTGATGGAAAGCTGTCTGACCTGGAGAAGCGGCTCTTTTCCGTCGCCGCTGCGAAGGGGGGGCTGGATACGGATGAAATCAATGCCATCGTCGATTCCGTCCTTCCCAAGAAGCCTCAGTAACAGGCAGGGATCGGATCCCAAACACCCGCTACTCCAACTCCAGTTCGCATGGCTCAATCAACCCCGGACCCTGGCTGCTTGCCAGATTAACCAGTCGCCTTACCGGTGTTGCTTGCCACCTGCGGAGTTGGCACTTTCCATGGATCCATGCTTCCCAACTAGGTGAAAGTGGCTTCGGACAAAGCCAATCGGTCAGGTCGTCCCGATCGATCAGTACGGGCATCCTGTCGTGAATGGTTGCGGGCAGTCCACCGGAAGGCTGAGTGACGATCGCGAGCGATTGTAGGGGCTGGGATTTCCAATGTAGGTTGATATCCCACAGTCCGGCCATCATGAAAGGTTGCTGGTCCGGAAGATGAATCCAGTATGGTTGCTTTTCTTTACCTTGGCCTTGCCATTCGTAGTATCCGTCTGCGATCACCACACAGCGTCTCCCACGAGCTGCTTCCCGAAAACTAGGTTTCTCTACTGCTGATTCGCAGCGAGCGTTCATCATGAGTGGCAGCTTGGTCATTGGCTTGGCCCAGGAGGGGACAAGCCCCCAACGCATCATGGAACCATTCCAGGCGGAATCGATCTGCTCCTGGTAGATCGCCAAGATCTCCTGTGTTGGAGCAACATTGTATCGAGGCTCGGTGTCTGGAAAGGAGTCAAGGAAGTCCTGTAACTCCAGCCATTTTAGCCACTGTCCCGAAGTGGTCTTCAACGTAAATCTGCCGCACATGAAATCCACTCCCTCGACCCACTGGTCGATTGGCTTGATTTCCCAATGCCAAGATCACTCAACGGCTTTCGCGATTTCCCGATCTGGAACATGGGACTTGCACCCCGAATCGTACCCAGATAGCCTTGCCAGCATAGGCAGATATCAATAATTCCTCGCACCTCCTTGCAGCATGAGGTATCCATGTTCCCAAGTCACATCGTGAGCTTCAGGCTTCTTTCCTTGACCCTTTGCTTTCTCTGCGGTTGTGGACCTACCAAGGAAATCCCAATTTCCCCAGATACTGACCCGTCTGCGGCGAACGGGACCTCTTTGCAGACGCCTACTAATGAGCCACCACGGAGAGCGGAAACCGGCGTTGGCATCGCCGGCCGTAGCCTGCAGCAAGAACAAGGCATTGGGAAAATGATCGCCCAACCGGCCGCTACGCTTTTCAAAGTTCGGGAAAAAGTTGTTTTCGAAATCCAGCTTCCTCAGGCAGTGGCGCTGTTTCAGGCCTCCGAGGGGCGATTGCCCAATTCGCATGAAGAGTATTTTGAAAAAATCATCGATGCCAATCGCATCAATCTCCCGAAACTCCCCGCCGGCCAAGCCTACCGCTACCGACCAGATCTTGGTGAGTTGTGGGTTGAACCGGATTCGACATCCGGATCGAACCCGTAGTGTCGCTAGGTCTAAAGACTTAGTCAATTCGGCTTACCCTGTCGGACGTCTCATTCGCTTCCTCGGTGTTTGGGTGAGATGGGCTGGTTCAGTGGTCTTGGGTTTCTGGGGTGGTTTGGCTGCAATCCAGGTCTAGGGAGGCTGGGTGTTCCGGGAGGAATCGCGAACGATGTTGCTGAGTTGCCGATTCATCCCCCAGTCCTGTGGGGTGGAGTTCGTTGCTTTTCGCTTAAACCTCTCGAGTGCATCAACTTCGCTTTTCTGTGCGAAAGTCGGCAGAAAAGGCTGTTGACCGCCATCGCTCGAAACTCAGTACCTGTGCTGCTAGGTGTCCAGGCTTCCCACCTTCCCCAAAGTGCTATCGAAGACAAAAGGTGGGTGGCACCGATTGACTCCGATTGACTCATCTATCGAAGGCAAAAGGTGGGTGGCACCGATTGGCTGCACCGATTGGCTCACCTTCCCTAAAGTGCCATCGAAGACAAAAGGTGGGTGGCACCGATTGGCTTCGCCGATTGGCTCACCATTTACCCCAAAGCGCCATCGAAGACAAAAGGTGGGTGGCACC
>JBJSWM010000102.1:0-34626 GCA_046085865.1 Pirellulaceae bacterium | reverse complement strand
TTGGGTAGACCCCGACTGCCAAGTCTGCTATCTGCCCCTTCCCCCTGACTTTCTATCCGATCCTTTTGGCACAAGTAAT
This sequence comes from Pirellulaceae bacterium, assembly GCA_046085865.1. Taxonomy (GTDB): domain Bacteria; phylum Planctomycetota; class Planctomycetia; order Pirellulales; family Pirellulaceae; genus JBEISR01. The sequence continues at coordinate 34,547 of JBJSWM010000102.1, read as the reverse complement.
ACAGCGGTATTCAAACGCGACGAGACTCAATCCGAACTAGTCAACCTCTGGCGGATGCAGCTGACTCAGGATTTCCCAAAGCCCGAGGAGAGAAGAAGTTTAAGAATCGACGACTCAGGGAAGTTCCCCAGGATCGCCGAGCTCCGTTTACAAAGCTTCGTCGATGGACTTCTCAACTGCCAAAAGACGCTCGACTATCGCCAACTGCATCGCGCGGTGATGAATGGCGCTGCTGGACGCCTGATCTTTCCATGGAACCATGTACGAAAACAGTCGTAACGCCGACTTGAACGGGTGCCTTCCTTTCGGTCCATCTGGGATTTCCGTGGAGGTGATCCAAGGCGGCCTATCAGTAGGTTTCATGGGTCTGCCGCCAGCCAAGGAAAAAGGTCCATCCGGCGGTTTTGCAGGCCATGGCCAGCCCCCAACGACACAGCCTTATCCATGCTCGAATTGCCGCCCGCTCTTAGCGTTAGATCACGGACCTTCCTGCGACGTCCCATGACCGATTCGAAGCGGGCCAGCGAAGCGATTGCTAACCCCATGAATCCCAGATGGACCAGGGAAAAATTGTCTCTTGGCCTCTAGGCGGGGAATTCTCTGCCTCGTGATGGCCCTTTCGATAGGTTATTGGAGGTTGTTGGTCTCGCGCGAAGACGCCAAGACGCGGAGAAACATAAGAATCAGTGAGTTGATTTGCACATGACGACTCGTCATGCGAGATTCGACCTGTCGATTCGGTTGGCAGCTAAAAGCGACAACCCACCGAAAAAAATTAACTGGATACCTAAGCGGGGATCGCAAATGCGACTGGGCCCTTCGCGGCTTCGCGCGAGCCGAGGAGCGAGTTGCAGGATGTTGCAGGAAGGCATGGGGGCGAAGGATTTTGTCCATCTGGGACTAGTCTGCCTATCGATGAGATTCAAGGCATCCGGATCGAGTTTCCTTTAACAAGTCACCAGATCGCATCTTTTGTGATACGGGAATCTCGTGGCACGAATCTTGTGGAAATCTTCGATCCTAGAGTCGATGGGCAGACCGAGCGACCCACAGAAATGTCCGAAGGACCTTCCTTTCGCAAAGGTACAAAGTAGGTACGATTTTTGGAGCGTTCCGTTTGCACCCGTCCTCCGAAGGCACCCAATTCAACATGACCGGGATCGACATTCCTTATCAACCGCTTCGTGAAAGTCTTTACGACCCGCGACAACTCTACCAGGGCTTTGACCCACTGCACCCCACCTCCCTCGCCGACACGCTCGATCTGCAGATCTACCGCCACTATCAGATCGAGCGGGATTCGCGGCGTCCGTCGAGCAGTTTTTCCAGCATGATGCAGGCCCTTCACGACCATTCTCTCACCTTGCATCGCAATGCGCTGCTGAAGGATCGCCCCTGCGTGGCGATCATGGGAGGCCATCGATTGGCTCGCAACGACCCGATGTACCATTTCGTCGCAGGCCTCTCCCGCCGATTTACCCAGAAGGGTTTTGTGGTCGCAACCGGCGGCGGCCCCGGCGCCATGGAAGCGGCTCATCTAGGTGCATCTTCCTCGGGAGAGTCAGACAACTGGCTGAGCCAATCGTTCCATCTGCTGGAACAGTTCGCGGCATTCCCGCATACCGATCATCCACTGATCGATGAGAAAGGAGACTTCCATCCCGAGACTCTGGAAGCCAAAGGCCGCTGGCTCGCTCCTGCCTTTCAGATCCACCAGGAACTGGGTTGCAAGGGAGTCTCTTTAGCCATTCCAACTTGGCATTATGGGCACGAACCTTCGACACCCATCGCCAGCCATCTTGCGAAGTACTTTCAAAACTCCCTTCGCGAAGAGGGACTGCTGGAGATCGCACACGAAGGAGTTCTGTTCGCTCCTGGAAGCGCCGGCACCGTTCAGGAGATCTTTCAGGACTGCGCTCAAAACCACTACCGGTCTTTCGGATCCTTCAGTCCCATGGTCTTTCTCCACAAGCAATACTGGCAACAAACCATTCCAGTCGATCGCGTTCTCCAGGCTCTTCTGAAGCCGGAGGATTACAAGCGTTTCGTTCATTTCACTGATGATCTTGAGGAAGCCTATCGGATCATCGTCGATCATTACGATCAAACCCAACGAAGGCCGCTCCGTGTCGATCGGCTCTGCTAAGAACATTCCTCGTCATCTGCCGGGATGCGATGACGAGCATGCATGGCGATCAGCGCATCGATCACCTCCAACGACAGATCCCGAGAAAGGGCTTTGGCGGTTCCCTTCCAGCCTGGAATGCCGTTGATCTCCAGCAACACCGGCCCCCGTTCGGTCGGCAGCAAATCGACCCCTGCCAGCGAAGCGCCGATCACCGAAGCCGCTTCGATCGCCAACTGCCGCTCACGTGGGGATGCCTCCCAAGCTTCGGCCGTACCGCCTCGGGACAGGTTGTTGCGCCAGTCGCCACCTACCCCCATCCGCCGAACCGAGTGGACTTGGCCATCGATCACCAGCAGCCGCAGGTCGTAACCGGGGGATTCGAGGAACTGCTGCAAGTAGATCAAGCTACGAGTCTGCTCAAGCGCCCCGAAAACCCGCCAAGCGATATCGGGGTCTTCCACTCGAATGATCCCTCGCCCTTCACTTCCGAAGACCGGCTTGACCACACAGCGCCTTCCCAACAACTCCCATCCTTCCAACGCTTGCCGACGGGTCTGACAGCAAATGGTGGTGGGAATCGGAAGGCCTTTCTCCTGAAGCAAGCGCAGCGTCAGCCACTTGTCGATAGCGATCTCCAACGATCGGGGTGAATTGACCACTTGCAGGCCGTGGCTGGCCATCTGATGGAGCGCGTTGACTCGAAAAATCACCTGCTCCAGCGATCCCATCGGCATCGATCGGACCAACAGAAGATCTGGACATCCAGGCATCCTGGGATCGAGCGGGATTTGGTGATCCAGATCGGGTGCAATACGGCTAGACGCTGCTGGGAGCCGCAGTCCCGCCAGCCCTGCATCGCCTAGCGACGTCTCCAGATGCTCGAAAGAAACCGGCAGCAGCTCGATGCCTCGCAAAGCCGCAGCGCGTGCTAGGTCGCGAGCGTACCAGCCGTAAGGGTTTCCAAGCAAGGCGATGGTCCGCAGTGCAGCCACTCACGAAGTTCCCAAAAATGACTTGGTGATCATGTCGGGACGCAGTTCTCCCGACTGCCAGCACCGCCCGCTGCGGAGGTTGCTGATCATCACCTCGGCGGGCGAAAACAGCCCCTTGTCGACCAGATAAAAATCGTACTTATATCCTCGAAAAACCTCAGCGAACGGTTTCCCCCAATCCCGAGACGAACGACTGGGAATCGCTTCGACATGCGTTTGCACCTGCGCATCGTCGGCATCCACCCACAGGGCAACCTGCCCTCCATAGAGGATCGCATCGTTGGTAACGCCGATCCCTTCGGCGAAATCGGTCCGCACGGGAGGCAGCGGCGCCACCCCCATGCCGCTTCGAACGATCGAAAGGTCGACCCCCAGTTCGAACATCTTGTGGAGGCACGTTTCCACACTACGCGCCACGACCTGCACACAACCGGCGATCGAACGAGTCGGTGCCACACAGAGCGTCAACCGCTCGACAGGGACTCTACATGCTTCGGCAATCGCCACGCAGATGGCATCCTCCGGAAGCCGGTCGCACTCCAGGACCCCCACCGCGCGATTCCCCGCCTGAACCAGTCCACAGCGATCCAGAACCGATTCTTCACCCCGCCGTTGCCGCATCGGGCCAGATCCCATGGCGTAAAATTTACCATCCTGAATCGGCCATCCTGCGTACTGGGCTCCCATGAAGGCGGCCACCGGTTCGTCGGAACGAACCTGCACCATCGGCCATGGCCCCAGCTCCCTTTGCGGTGGCAACAGGGTCACCTCCGCAGCTCCCCCAGTACATATCTCCGCTAGAATTCTTCCCGCCTCCAAGCCGCCTACGACCTCGACGCCAAAATCGATCACGGTAGCCCCACTGGAGGTCTGGTGCGCAGCGATCCTCAATTCGTCCGGATCAGCCAGAGCACTACGGCACAGCGATTCCGCTTGAGCATTCAAGTCCATCGTTCTTCCCCACAAGACCTTCCATCGCTTCGATCCCGACGCCATTAGAATAGGGTTTCTGGAACATGCCAAGCCGAAGACCGACTTGGGTGACCGAGGAATTCCACCGCATACCACGATTCATGAACTCTCCGATCTCTCATGCCGATCGTTCGCAGTGGTTGCTGCGCGATGACACAACCTATTTGAATCACGGTTCCTTCGGACCGCCCCCGCGAGAGGTCTGGGAAGCTCAGCGAACCTGGCAGCAGGCCTGCTCCCAACAGCCAATGGACTTCTATCTTCGGCAGATGGAAAGCGCCTGGTTCGACGCGCAGCATCAGCTGGCCCGATGGATCGACTGCGATTCCAGTTGCCTTGCTCTCTTCGAAAATGCCACCCAGGCGATGAACCAACTGGCCTACAGCTTTCCCCTGAAGCGAGGCCAGCAAGTGCTGCTCAATCCTCACGAATATGGGGTGGTACGAAGCATTTGGGAGCGACGATGCCAGGAAGTAGGTGCCTCCATCATCGATGCTCACCTTCCACTTCCGCTCGACGATCCCATGCAAGTCGTCGATGCGTATCGACGTGCCCATACAGAGCACACCGCCCTCTGGATCGTCAGCCATATCACTTCTCCCACCGCCATCACGCTACCGGTTGAGCGGCTTTCCAGGGAAGCGGCCAGCCTTGGAGTTCCGCTAGCGATCGACGGTCCCCACGCTCCGTTGCAGGTCCCGCTCTCCCTGCGACAACTCGACTGCGATTTCTATCTGGCCAGCTGCCACAAATGGCTTAGTGCCCCTCTGGGCAGCGGATTTCTTTTCGCCAATCCCCGCTGGCACCATGCGTTGGACAAACCGCTTTGCCTTTCCTGGGGGCGCCTGAAGCCGCGTCAGGTGGAGAACTGGAGCGACCATTATCTGTGGACTGGGACTCGCGATGTCAGCCCGCTTCTGACGATCCCGACCGCAATCGATTGGTTCAACCAGCGGGATCCCGATGCCGTTCGCATTCGCAATCACGATCTAGCGCAATTCGCCCGACAGACACTTCTGGACCTTCTGAAAACCTCCGCCCTGGTCCCCGATGCGCCCCAGTGGTATTCGATGATGGCTGCCGTTTGGCTTCCCGAAGGAGACCACCGATCGATCCAGCAGGAACTCTGGAGACTGGGACGCATCGAGGTACCGATTGTCGAATTCCAGGGGCGGCACCTGATCCGCGTCAGTTGCCACCTCTACAACGATCAGGAAGATATCCTCCACCTCGCCCGAACTCTTCAAAAGGCACTAAATACCTGACACCAGAGAGCAATCGCTAGTGTTCGATTGTGATAGTGTTCTGTTCTGCAAGTGTTCGGTATCGCTGTGCGGGGTGCGACGGCCGCAGCAGCAGTCGCCGCGAGGCTTGGATCGGTACCCAACCACTAGGGACTGTTGGCTCCCCCTGGCAGCATCTCCACTCCGAGACAACGAGTGAACCGGTCGAGCAAATTGCAGGCGCCGATGGCATAGACGATCTGCGCGGTCTGCCGATCGGTGTAATGCGCCCGCAGCGATTCGATATCTGCATCGACGATCGACTGTGGCTGCACCGTCAGCCGCTTTGCAAACAGTTCCACTTGGCGGATCGCTGCATCGTCCGATCTAGCCACCTCCGCTCTCGCTAACTCCCCTTCTGATTGCCCCAGGGTGTTCCATCGAGCCAACCAAAATCTAGCCGTGGCGTCGGCGCGATTGTGACGTGCACAGATCCAACCGATCCGCGCTACCAGTTCGGGCGAAAGATCGGCTCCCTCCAAGATCGACTCGATGCTAACCAACTGCTTGGTTCCAACCTCCGGGAAAAGACTCATCGCCCGCTCCCAGTCACCTTGAACCTTCCGGCCCAAGGCACGACCGGCTCGTTCGGACTCCGGCAAGCGGATCTTCCATCCTGGCTTGCTGCTGGCTATCGAATCCATGGGGGGAAGCGGGCCGCGATCCTGCGGCACCCCTCGAATGATCCTGGATGGCAGGCGGTCTTCCGAAAGATCCTCGGTGACGAAGGACCGCGACTCCCCGCGAAAAACGCGATCCTGCGGCAGTCCCAGAGAATCGGTCCAGCGATTGACCGAGTTGAACATGCTGATGGTGTAGACCATCTCGATGACCTGCTCGTCGGTCATCTGCTCGCGCAACCATTCGAGGTCCGAACCACTCCACAAATGAGGCTCCAACGTAATCTTTCTCGCAGCCTCAAGACACGCTTGTGTTCGAGCGTCCTCGCCTGGACCGCCAGCATCCAAGCCCGCCAACTGGGCATCGGTCATGCCGATCGCCGTCAGCTTGTGCTCCTGATGCCCCAGGCAGTACTGGCAATTGTTGGCTCGCGATACCACCCAGAAGCACTTGGTCTTCAGCGGATACTCCAGCAGCATTTTTGGATCCTGCCCAAAATCAGCCGCAAACCAGGACTCCGGTAAATAGCGTCGCCTGGCAAGACCATTGGTCACAATCGCCTGCACCCCCCAGCTCTGCATTTCTTCTTCGGTCGGTGGAGCCAGCGGGAGGCGAGGCTGGCGATCTTTTAACGCCTCCAAGGCTCGCTTCGCTTGAGCTCGATCGACCGGAATTGGCTTGGGCTGCCGCTCCTGAGCCATCGACCAATCACCAGAAGCCAGAACCAGATAGCTGACGATTCCAAACAACCATCGTTTCATCAGTATTTCTCCGACCGGAACCCATCCGGCATGTTTCGGTTTTTGTTGCGACGCAGGAAAGCATGGACAACTGCCACAAAGCAATCGACTACTGCTGCCGGATGATCGTCACTTTCGGTGACGTCCCGACGACATATTGAGCTACCTCGTCTTTGCTGTTCCCCTTCGGATCGACCAGCTGCAGCTTGACCGGAAAAAGCATCGAGTCGGAGGAATAAGAAACCCCGGGCTCGATCGTGTACTTCTCCAATCGCCAATTCGCCTCCCACTGGTAGTCACCGACCACCACTTCGTCGTTCGAAGTAATCTTTTCTCCTTGCTTCCATTTCTCCAGCACCCCTTCCAGCAAGCGCTGGCCGGAGGTCAGATCGGCTTCTCCTGTCACCCCTTTCGACTTCGCACAACCAGGCAGGCCGATCAGGGCCATCCAAAGCAAAGGGATCGCGATCGGCCAAGCTAAGGAAGAAAGACGTTTTGCAAATGCAGTTTCTGCGCGCATGAATCGATCCTATGAGTTCCAGTGCAAACAAGATTCCATCGTGCTGCCATCTCACCGACGGTTAACGCAGGCTTCGCCCCAGGCATCGAAGAAGGAGACAACAGGAAGACCAATGGGGCGTTCTGAGACGCCCCAATCACCTGCGCGCGTCGCCTACCGTCAAAGCCAACTTCTGCAGGCCAGCGAATGGGCTCTACATCACGAGAGAAACCCAAACGGCCGCTCCTTCGACTGCTTGGGCAAGCAGACGAAGGAGGGCAATTCGGTAGCGCGATAGCCGTCTCAGCCCAGGTCCAATTCCTGTTTATTCGGCAGCGGTGTCGTTGATCACTTCCGCTTCGGCTCGCGTGCCATAGGCACGCCAAATCCGCAGTTCGATCGGATTGCCAACGAACTGCACCGATCCATCACAACGCAGCGTCTGCACGCCACCGGTGTGCTGGCTGGATGCGGTGGACATGATCCGCCCAGGAGGAAACATGCAAGATCGAGTGTTCGGGCCGGCCACGTGCTGATACAGCGTCGTCGAATGATAGGCCCAGATCCAAGGTGCACCAACGTTCGAAACTCCCTGTCGCGAAAGATCGAGGAAGTTGAACGCATTGCAATCGGCGACTGCTTGATCTTGCGTGCTAGGGAAAGTTCCAGGTCGGAACATGTCGGTTCGAAGGGTCGCCAATCCGTTGCTGCCATCCCCCTTCAGCTTCTCGGAAAAACAGACAGTCTGCGACATTCCGTCGGTGATATCACGAGTGCCGATCTTGCTGTCTCGGAAAAAAACACCGTTCTGCGGTGGCTGGCCGAAATTGGGGTCGGACGAATCGGTAGGCGGAGCACCAAAGAGCAGGCCAGTCCCTTGGTTGGCATAGTAGTTGTTGGTTCCGCCTAATGCGATTGGCAACTTGGAGGTCGGATCCGAAGGACACTGAAAGGTTGCCACCGTCTGCATCCGGGCGCTGTTGTTGGTCGGCGAATCGTAGGCCGCGTTCAGGTCGACCATGTTGTAAAGATTCGCCTGCTCCAGGAACGGCAACAGGCGAGCGTGAACGCTCAAACCAGTGAAAGCGGCACCCACAAGGTTTCCGGGAGGAAAGCGCTTGAAGGTCGATTCGTAATTGAGGATCGCTAAGCCGATCTGCTTCAGATTGTTGCTGCACTGCATCCGGCGAGCCGCTTCCCGCGCGGCTTGCACAGCGGGCAACAGCAGCCCAACCAGAATGCCGATGATGGCGATCACCACGAGGAGTTCAACCAGAGTAAAACCCGACCGAGACAATGAGTACGAAGTATTGCGACGCATCGCTAAAGTCCTTTTGCTTGTTTCGATGGAATGGATGGAACCCTAGGGGGAAAATTCCCCCATCAGCAGTGATTCAGCTGGTTCGCAAGTCTCTCAGGTAGACGGCCAGCTTCCTCAAAATTCCACCCGGAAGACTTGCAAGCGTCTTGTGGGACAACTCGATGACTTCCGTTGGATCGTCCGTCGCTCTCGAAGCTCGCCTAGAGGCTGGAAGGTCAACAGCATGGTCGACCTTATTTGCACTCTTGGGAAAGGATCAGGGCGACTGGGGAGCCACTGATCGGTGCGTCCAAGGGATCCCCTCAGTTCAAGCAACCGATCTCAGAACTCCCAGAAACGATCAGCCTCTTGGAGGAGGCACGTCGATCGAAACCCGGCGAGTTGGCGACCCCAGGTCGGCTGGGATGCTCCAAGCTTCGCCTGAGAAGCCTGCGGGAAAAGAATCCCGCAAAGAAAATGCATGTCCTAGCGATTTACGAGGACCATTTTGAATCGGCGGCACCATTTCCGGAACCGGCAAATTCTTCGACTCCCGACAGTGCGCACCCCTACATGGTGACTCCGGCGCATACCGCACACTCCAGGACTGACCTGAATCGGCGACCGCAAGAATGTCCAACAGCACCACCCCGTGGCCGCGTTGGTGCATGTGGCGAAGAAAAACTTCTTCCTGGAGTCCCAAACGAGCACATCCCGCCTGAAGATCCGAGGCCACCCACCCCATCAGAAGACCCACCAAAACAATCCCAGCACGGCGGAAACATCCGCCGATGCATCGGGTTGGCTGGTTGGTTGACTGGCTGGGAAACATGGCAAAAAGTCGCCTGATCAACGAAGCGCTAAGGGAAAAGCACTTAAATTATGGAATCGGAATCGCCTTCCTGCAACTGAAACCGCCGGAATCGAGCCGATTCAACCGCCAGTTCCCGGATGGGGCAGGGCGAATTGGCTGCAAAACCTTTGGTTTTCTTACGATCCCTAACGACTCACTGCGTCCCTCCCAATTGGACAGTTGGTCTTGCCCTGCCCATTGCTACGATGCAGAAGGTTCAAAATCTAGGACGGTCTCTCCCGGAAAATGGTTCCAAACAGAACCGGCTTTTCTGGGGGTACGGGAGCCATCAGGTTCGCTTGGGGCCAGCGTTCGGCGTCTGGGGTTGGATTCTCCGCCCGGTGAGGGATCCTTTTCGAATCATGGAGCGGAAGCCATGCTAGCACCCCCATCCATATCGTTGGAAGTATCGATCCACCGTTTCGCATGCTCTGGTAGCTCCGCATGCTCTGGTAGCTCCGGATGCTCTGGTAGCTCCGGATGCTCTGGCATTCGACGGCGCGAGCTGCCTACCCAAACGATGGTGGACCGTTGCGGGGCCGGTCGAAGGACTGGCCATGATCTAGGCGATGGGATGGCTTGGTTGAGGGAACCCGAGCCGGATGCCTACGAAGAGATTGGTACCCAGCCATGCAACCTGCCTACCGACCAGTCCCCATGGCCACGACCCTGGTGGCCGGTCCTAAGGGAGCTGTTGGGCGTGGTGACGGTGGAGCCTTTTGGCGATATCGACTGGGACCAGCCAACCGCAGCCATTTTCAGTTCGTATCGATCGCGTAACGATCCTTTCGCTTCCGGCTGGATGATTCGGTTGCGGCAGGCGATCGAGTCGATCCGTAAGCGCGGTGCCATGCTGCTCATGCCAACCAGCAGCCCTGTTCTGAAGTATCAGCGCGAACTGGCTCGGCGGTTTGGAGTGGCGGTATGCCTAGTCGAGGTCCAGCGCCTTGGACACCGTAGCGTCATTCAACGCACCAAAAAATCTTCTGAACCTAAGCTGCTGGTGACGATTGGGGATCGATTCGATTTCCCATCCATCGATTCGCTGTTGGCTCTTTTAGTCGATTCGATGGAAGTGATCCACTGCATTCCGAAAGGGCAAACAGAACGGGCAATTCAAATGCGAATGACGACTCTGCCCGAACATGGTGACACGATCCATCGCTGGGATCTGCGAGCCGCCAAGGCATCGCGGTCCGACACCTGTCTCCCTCGATCGACTCACACTCCCTGCATGTCCAAAGCGAAGCACGCGACGGTTCCGATCTTTTGGTTACCGGACAAGCCACATCGCGCACCTGGAAGTTCCGACTGGCTGGTTCACTGCACCCGAGCCAATCCTGGTCCATGGCCACAGCAAGGGATTGGAGAGCACATCGAGGAGCTCCTGCGTCAGGATCGTTGGGAGATGCCGTCTCCTCTTGAAACTCTGACACGAATCCTTGAGGATCGCTTGCTGCTGGCGACCGGTTACCTCAAGCGATCCGGAAGTCGATCGGTCTCCTTTTCTGCCAAGCCGTTGAGAGACCTTCTGGACTCCCGCTGCTATCAACGACATCTCCAGCGATGGGACTGGGAACCCTACGGCATCGCGATCGCTAAGAGGCATCTTGTCCTCCTGGGGGCTTGCCCCGTTCGCTATGGCTTCGACGCAGATGCCGAGGTTCAGGCTCGCTGGCAGATGGAAGAGGAATGGCGACTGGATAGAGATCTCTTGCTGGCCGACTTGCCATGGGGCAGTGGCTTTGTTTTCGTACCAGACCTGAACACAGCCACCAAGATGGCTCGCTTCAGTCCACTTCCGGTCGCCTTTCTCAGCCGTCCGTAGTTGCCTGCGCTGGCTTGGAAACCACCGGCCAAGCCGATGCAAACTTCATCATTCCACAACGATCTTTCGTAGCCTGATCCTGGCCACGGAGGATCGATCTGAGGCTATGTTGAAAGCCTGTCCAGTCGATTCATCGACTGGAGTTAGCGGAGCATGGAATGAAAAGGATCTCTTGATCGCGGAGTCATCGACGGATGAGAACGATGTTGAATCGATCGATTGTTGGGCTGAGTTTGCTGCTTCCAGTGGCTCTGGCTGCAGGACAGGAGGCCGAACCAAAGGTGCTGCCGGTCCCCGACTCAACCTCCCTGCCGACCAGAATCGCCTTTGGATCGTGCGGACATCAGAACAAACCGCAACCGGTTCTGGATCGGGTGGTCCAGGCCAAACCGGACCTCTTCATCTATCTGGGAGACAACATCTATGGCGACACGCGCGACATGAAACTTCTGCAGGCAAAATACGATCTGCTGGGGGCCAAGCCAGAGTTTCAGCGTCTGCGGGCCAGTGTGCCGGTGGTGTCGATCTGGGACGATCATGACTACGGTGAAAACGATGCAGGGATCGACTACCCGATGAAAGAGGAGTCCCGTGCGATCTTCTTCGACTTCTGGCGCGTCCCTTCCGACAGCCCTCGTCGTAGCCATCCAGGAATTTATGGCGTCCATTTCTTCGAGCAGGATGGAAAGCGACTGCAATTGATCCTGCTCGATACGCGAACCTTCCGAACTCCACTCATCCGCCGCCCCAAGAACGACTCCAATCCCCAGTTCAAGAACGATTACATCCCCGACCCGAACCCGGAAAAAACTTTTCTTGGGGATCGCCAGTGGCAGTGGCTGGAGGAGCAACTCCGGGAGCCAGCCGATCTGCGACTGATCGCCAGCTCGATCCAGTTTTCGCATGAGTACAACGGCTACGAATCGTGGACCAACTATCCAGCGCAGCAGGAAAAAATGTTCGATATCGTCCGCAAGACCAAGGCTTCGGGCGTCTGCTTCATTTCAGGCGATGTGCACTGGGCCGAACTGTCCCGGCGAACCCCGGAAGGTCTTTATCCCATTTACGATCTGACCGCCAGTGGCATCACGGAAACGTGGTTCAAGGTCGAGCCGAATCAGTATCGCATTGGTGAAGCAGTACGGCAGAACCATTTTGGGATGATGGAGATCGACTGGCTGGCCAAGCCTGTCTCGATCACGTGGAAGGTGATCGATGTCGAGGGGAAGGAGGTGCTCAAGCATTCGGTGTCGGTCGATCAGCTCCAATTTCCAGCCCAGAAGTGAGCCGACCGTCACCCCGCGATGACCGCGGAACATGGCGGGATGGCGAGGGACTTTTTTAAGGAACGATTCGATGATGTGGCGATCCCTGGCGGTATTGGCGATCGTGCTGATAGGGACCATGGCCCCATGTCGATCGATCGTTCGGGCGGAATCGGAAGCCCGTCCTCCGCATGTCGTCATGATCGTGGTCGATGATCTGGGATGGGCCGATCTGGGATGCTACGGCAGCCACTACCACCAGACTCCGCAACTGGATCAGATGGCAAAGTCCAGTTGCCGATTCACCCATGCCTATTCGGCCGGAAGCGTCTGTTCGCCAACTCGCGCCGCCTTGATGACAGGGCGGCATCCAGTGCGCGTCGGGATCACCGACTGGATCCCCGGGGAGTCAGACCAGGGGCATCCGATGCGCATTCCCGAAGATCGCAACCATCTGCCGCTGGAAGAGCAGACGATTGCCGAGTCGTTCCAGACGGCAGGCTACCAGACGTTTTACGCCGGGAAGTGGCACCTGGGAGGGCATGGCCACTCCCCGCTCGAACAAGGCTTCCAGCACTACCAGGATCCTCTCGATCGCCCCGAAGCAGGATCACCCGCCAAAAATCGACTCAGCTACCGCCCCCATGCCAGCGACTGGCTGACCGACCAAGCCATCGCATTTCTCGAGACGCAGGCGGAGAAGGGTCCGACGTTTTCGGTTCTCTCCTTTTACGATGTCCATACCCCGATTGTCGCCGAACAGTCGATGCTGGAGCATTTTCGGCGGCGTCTGGAAGTCGGCAACGAGCGAGCGGATCAGCAGGAGCAATCGGCGAAAACCCGCTCGCGACAGGACTCGCCTCCCTACGCGACGATGGTCCATGAAGTCGATCATCAGGTGGGCCGCCTCCTGCGCACCATGGAACGGCTAGGGATTCTCGACCAATCGATCGTCGTGTTCACCTCCGACAATGGCGGACTCTCCACCCTCCTGAAAAACCCTGGCCCCACCTCCAATCTGCCGCTTCGAGCCGGCAAGGGGTGGCTGTATGAGGGAGGCATCCGAGTCCCACTGCTGGTGCGCTTGCCCGATGGCATAGAACGGACCATCGATGCTCCCTTGGTGACGATGGATCTGCTTCCTACGCTACTGGACCTAGCTGGCCTTTCCGCTTCAGCTACGGCGGTCGATGGCGTCAGCTGGAAGGGAACCCTTCTACAGGATCAGCCTCCCCCAAAGCGACCTCACTTCTGGCACTATCCCCACTACCATGGTTCGGGCTGGACCGGCGGTTCGGCAGTGCAGCATGAAGGCTGGAAGCTGATCGAGTTTTTTTCGGATGGGCGGAAGGAACTTTTCTATCTGCCCGAAGACCCGGGGGAAGCGTGGGATCTTGCCGCGCAGCAACCTGGGAAGGTGGTTGAATTGTCCCAGATGCTGGACCAGTGGCGTCGATCGCTGAATGCAGGGAAGATGATCGCCAAAGAAAAGACCGAGGTGGAGTGAGGCCAAAAGGGCCTCGCTTGCGGACAGCGAATTCCCTAGTTCTGATCGAGCGGTATCGCTTGGCGGCTTAGCGGTTTGTGGCTTGAGACGCTTGCTGCAAGGTTGCATCGATCCATGGCACTGCTGCCAAATGCGTTGGCTTCATCAGCACCGAACGGAGGCAGGTCAAACGATCCTGGTCGATCTCCATCGGGCAGTCCAGCTGTTCCAGGATTCCTTTGGGAACCTCCAACAGCGCCACATGCAATCCTCTCCTGGCTGACTCGATGAAAACTCGGCGCGATCGCAGAGAGCTTTCCGAAATACTTTTCTCCTTTGGCGCCCAGACCACGATATCGAGCATGGGAGACCAGGGAGCCCACCAGTCGCTGGAGGCGGCAAGCCTCTGGTGAAGTTCTACCGCCGCGCGGCGGCATTGACCCAGACGCTCTGCCATCAAACCACCCGGTTGCAGCGGGAACTGTTTCAGCGTCGCCCAAAGCGCGACGGCAGCTGCACCAGGACGTGAACATTCCAGACTGATCTCCCCCAGATGCAGAGCGTCCGAGCTGAAGTAGGTGTAGGGAGAATCATGCTGGTAGTATTGTCCGACCCTCGCATCCTGAAAGAGGACGCTTCCACAGCCATAAGGCTGCAGTCCATGTTTGTGCGGATCGATCACCACCGAATCGGCCAGAGCCATCGCATGAAATGCCTTTCGCGTCGCCTGTGGCAATTCCTCTTCAATCAACTTGAAGTAACCTCCATAGGCGGCATCGACATGGAGCCGAAAGCCGAACTGCTGCTTCCAGTCGGCGATTTTGTCCAAAGGATCGACAGCGCCCAGTCCGGTGGTTCCCATGGTGGCCACCACCGTTCCGACGTCACCACGTCGCAGTCGCTCCTGCAAGGCAATCAGATCGATTCTCCCTAACCCGTCCACCGGAACCAGCTCACAAGGAAGCTGCAGTACCGATGCGATCCGCTGGTGGGTGTAATGCGCCTGGGAGGAGGCCAGGATGGTCTTCCCGGGCCGCTCCTTCCCTGCCACCCAAAGGGCTTCCAGATTGGCCATCGTACCGCCGCCGGTCAGATGCCCCAACGTGCGACTCTCTTGAGATGCATGCCAGCCGACCATCGCACTCAATTCAACAATCGCCTCCTTCTCCATCTGGGAACTTGCCAGTCCGCCATCGAGCGCGTGGTTGTTGGGGTTGATGGTCATCGCCAACTGGTACGCAAGCTGCGCGATGACGGCAGGAGGCTTGAGCATCTGGCCAGCGTAGCAAGCATCCCCGTAGGGCAACTCCCCCTTCAGACGCTCCACGACCTCGCCCAGCACCCCATCGATCGCCTCCCTATCCTCCGGCACATCGGGCCCTGGAAGCCCCTCCGGCAGCGATCTTGAAACTTGAAGGGCTTCCATCGCCTTGGCCAGTGCGGCGATCGACGAACGCCACGATTCACTTGTCACGCACCACCCCTTTCCGCGGATCCCAATGCTCCAGAAGCAATCGCTTCAGCCTGGCTACGCGATCAGGATGCAGCTGGCTGCATTCGATCGTTTCCTCGGGATCCTCGGTCAGATGAAACAGCTGCACCGAAGAGGTATCAGGGTAATCCTCGATCAGTTTCCATTCCCCTTCGATGACCCAGCGATGCATCAGGCTGGCCACCGGATCGTCCATCGAAACGATGTCATGCTGGAAGATCTCACCGAAGATTGCCGTGCGTTCCTGGGCTTGCTGAGGATCCAGCAAGTTGATGCCAGGAAGTTCGGTGGGCTTCGGCTGCCCCAGATGGGAAAGAATCGTCGGGACTAGATCGATGCTGCTGGCCAGCTGGTCGCTGGCACCTGCAGGAATCGCGGAAGGCTGATGGAAAAGGATGGGGGTTCTGCAGCCACCTTCGTTGGGGCTTCGTTTGCTCTTGGGGGCGTACTGGCTGGAGTTCGGGTCGTTGATCC
The DNA here is from genome assembly GCA_046085865.1 of Pirellulaceae bacterium. Lineage (GTDB taxonomy): Bacteria > Planctomycetota > Planctomycetia > Pirellulales > Pirellulaceae > JBEISR01. The sequence goes on along the minus strand of JBJSWM010000102.1, from coordinate 18,614 downwards.
AGCCGTTGTCGCAGACGTAGACGATTAGCGTCTGATCCGCCACCGCGTGCTTTGTGAGCGACTGCCTGAGAGCCCCAACCGTCTCGTCGAACCATTCGCACATGGCCCAGTATTTGGCGATTGGGGCGTGGGGGGTCAGCGGCAGGTATTTTCGCAGCAGGCGGTCGGGGGGATCATGGGGTGTGTGGGGCATCATCGGCGCATACCAGACGAAAAACGGCGTCTGATCCTCGGCGCACCGGCCGATGAATCGATCGATCGGCTCAATCCCCTCGCGTCCAATCGCTAGTCCCGCATCGCCATGCCTTCCCCCCCGCTTCATGTCGCCATGCGTCATCCCCTCATCAAATCCGCCTCGCTGGTAACTCCCTTCCCACCACTTGCCACTTTGGAAGCTGCGGTACCCTTGCGGCTTGAGGAGGCGAGGCAGCGTCGCCATTTGGTCGATCTTGGCGATGTACTGCTCCCGAACCGCCATGTAGTCGGGGTGCTGATAGGGCTTGCCACGACTTCCTTTCAACGCCGCAGGAAGAGGGGGGTCATTTCCGACGAAATTGTGTTGCCGTGGATAGAGACCCGTCAGAATCGTCGCCAGGGAGGGGCGGCACAGTGAGTCAGGGACATAGCCTCGACGAAAAACCGTCCCCTCTCTAGCCAATTGATCGATGTGAGGTGTCTGAATGTGTGAATGACCCGCCCAATGGTAGTCGCGCCAACCGTGATCGTCGGAAATGATCAGCAGGATGTTGGGCAAACTCTTCTGAGGCGATTCCGACTGGGCTGATACGAAGGAAGTGCCGCCGAAAAACAGCAGCACCGCCACCAAACCTATCGACGGGAATCGTCTGAACGTCGTCATGGGAGGGAAACTCTCTTGTGTTATGCTGAGTCATCGCGGTCGCGACTGAAATTCGAAAGGGCTTGAAGGCTTCCGACCCTACCCGACCGTTCGAATGGCGAAAACAAACGAAAGGGAAAGCGGATGACAGTGACCTTGAAAAAACATCCTCCCAGCGGTTCCATCATCCTGGAGCGGCCCGATCAATGCAATGCGATCACGGGGGAGATGATCGAGCGGTTGCGGCAGGCGTTTTCCGATTTCCATCAGGAACCTTCGGTGCGCGCGGTGATTGTCACCGGAGCGGGTCCAACCTTCAGCGCGGGCCTGGACCTGAAGGAATTGCACCGCATCTCCAAGGAGCCCCAGGCACAGGAGCGATGGGAGGACCATGCGCAGGCCTTCCAGGAGCTTCTGGAGACCATGCTGCGATTCCCCAAACCGATCATCGGGGCTGTCGATGGCCCTGCCATGGGCGCCGGCCTTGCCTTGCTATTGGCGTGCGATCTGGTGGTCGCCTCCCACCGATCGACTTTTTCGGTCCCTTCGTCGCGATTGGGACTGGTCTCCGGATGGGCCTTGCCACTGCTCCAATTCCGCCTAGGGGCATCGACCGCCGCTCGACTTGCTCTGGGCGGTGACATCTTGGAGATCGAGGAGGCGAGGAACCTGGGCTTGGTGCATCATGTGGTCCCCAGCGATCAGGTCTGGGTGCGGTCACACCAGTGGTGCCAGGCGATGGACCAGGGCAGTCACGAATCGCTGCAGCTCAGCAAACGACTGCTCAACGAGATGATCGGCGAGGAGCTCTTGACTTGGCTTCGGCTGGGGACCGCCGCTGCCGCCTCCAGCTGGACCACCGAAGCCGCCGCCGAAGGGCTGGATGCGTTCACCACTGGCCGCAAACCCAACTGGCCCGGCCGAAGGGGTTGAGCTTACGGAGTCAGCGAAACCGGCTCCCCTTTTTTCAGACCCTCCTTGGTCCAATCGCACTCCCAACCTGGGAAAGCAAATTGAGGAAAAGGCTCGGGCTGTATCGGCTCTGGCGACTCATGGACGATGTCCAATTGCCGATCGCCGTTGATCCGTCCCAGACGGAATTTCTTGTAGAGATGGTGATTGCGAGGATCGATTCGCACTTTGCCGCCAGGCCCATCGAATTCGATCGTTTTCTCCAACGCTTCACGAACTTTTTGGGGGTCGGTGGACTGGGCGGCTTCGACTGCGGCCTTCCAAAGGTAGACCTGCACATACGCTGCATCCATAGGATCATCCGCCACACGATCCTCTCCGTACTCCTTCTTGAATGCCTCGACAAATCGTCGATTGATTGAGCTGTCGATGGACTGGAAGTAGCTGGCGGCGACGTAATGCCCCTGCACGAACTCTGGTAGCAGGGAACGCAGTTCATTTTCACCGACGCTGGTGGCGACAATCGGCAGCTTGTCGCTGTCGATTCCCACCTGGCCAGCCATCTGATGGAACTGCTGATAGAAATCGACATTGCTATCCCCGTTGATCGTGCTCAGCACCAGATCGGCCTTCGATACCATGATCTTGGAGACAACTTGCTGGAAATCTCGACTTCCGAGCGGTGCGAAACTTTCGCCCACCACTTCCATCTCCTTCCCCTCCAGATACTTCCGCACGATGTAGTGTGCGGTGCGAGGGTAGATGTAGTCGGAACCGACAAGGTAGATCTTCTTCCGATTTCCGCCTGCATCCGAGTGAAACCAGTCGATCGCAGGAAGGATCTGCTGATTGGGGGTCGATCCGAAGTAAAACAAATTTCGCGATGCTTCATTCCCCTCGTACTGCAGCGGATAAAACAGCAGGGCATCTTCCTCTTCAAACAGCGGCGTTACCGCTTTGCGACTGGAGGAGGTCCAGCATCCGAAGACCACCTGCAGTCCATAATCTTCCAGCAAGGAACGAGCCCGTTTGACGAATAGATCGTCGCGCGATCGACCATCCTTGACGATTGGCTCGATCGGGCGCCCCAGCAACCCTCCAGCCGAATTGATCTCGGCGATCGCCAATAGTTCGGTGTCTCTCAGCGATGTCTCACTGATCGACATCGTCCCGGTTTCCGAATGGAGAATGCCGACCCGAATCGGAACCGGCTTGTCGACCAGCCCCAGGTGATCTCTCCACTTCGGATCGATCTGGTCGCAACCGGCCAGGCTAATCGTCGCCAGGATGGCGGTGGGGACCATCCCTTTTGAAAGCCACTGAGGCAAGGAAAATCGTGTCACCATTGGGATCCTGGAAAAGGGAATATCCGCAGCCGTTGCCATCGCATCACCAAGGGAGGGAGCACTGCTCATCCCGCTATTCCTCCATCAATTGATCCAGGATCGCTTGGAATGGTTCGGATGCGATGCTGAGTTCCCCTCGGAATGGATTGTCCAGCGATGCGATCAGAAAAATCATCATCCCCATGAAGGCGCTCAGCAGCCCCCCCAGGAAGAGATGACTGATCATTCGCATGTCGAAAAGCCACACCAAAGCGATATTCATGATGGCCCCGACCAAAACCACGTACCACATGGGAGCCGGGATGGCGGTGGTGACCGAGAACAACCGCTTGCGCCGGGCCTCCAGGTACTTGTTGAACTGCCGCAGCGCTTCAGCATGGATAATTTCCTGGCCCGCTGTCTTCGGTTCAAACTTCAGCAGCCGTTCATGGAAGGCGACCATGCGGACGTTTCCACCTTCGGGGACGATTCCCTGTCGCTGCAGAGTCCATGCGTCTTTCACCACGTACCGTGTGTAATCTCGCAGCAGCCATAACAGATTTTGGCGTTCGGGTTCGGGATACGCAGTCACATCGCGAACCAGCGCCGATAGCGATGCCGCTTCATCTGCGACGATCCCTTCGACATTCTCGAAGTTCTGGTAGGAGGCGACCGCCAGCAATCCCAGAAGTAGACCGTAAAAAACGCCGAAGCAGGAGAGAATGTAGCCGACGATGTCGTTGACATCATGCCTGCGGCGTACGAACAGTCGCAAGATTGGGCGGATGAAGACTGTACCGGCCCAACTGAACAGCGTGAACGCGCCGGCCAACAGCAGGGCGAGTTTGGCGGAAGGGATGTCGTAAATCCAGTAGAACATCACGCGGTATCCTGAGCGACCAACCAGAAACGGCACCGCCAAGCGAATTTGATCGATTGCTTCGCTAACGCCAGCAGCCGATGGAATTCCATCGGCTGCTGGTATTGTGACCGAATCCCCAGCGGCATGCCAGAAGCCATGGCCGCCTTTGAGGGCAGGGGCAGGATTGGGGCTACTCTTTGCTTGGTGACTCCAGTGTCACCGCCATGACGATCGGTGCGGTGTCATCCGTCCCCTTGACCAGGATCAGCTCCTTCAGCGGTTCCCGCCGCTTTGGTTCAATCGCCAGGTAGCGCAACTGCTGACCCTTCAAATCAAACGCAAACTGCGACTGCGGCACATCGACCCTTCGGATGTAATCTGAAAAGTGGACGCCATTTTGTAGAGGATGATCTTCCGTCTGACCATCGGCATACACCAGTCGTACGATCATCGAGACGCTCTTCTGCTGAACCGCAGGGAAGCCCCAGCCGCTGATCCCGCTGAGCAGGTGGATCTTGGCCGCCGGTGCGTTGCAGATCAGAGAGACTTCTTTGGGCATCTTCGGGGGCATGGATCCCTGTGGCCCGTTGAGCAGGACGATGTTGGGGACTTGCTTGCCCTGCGGATCGACGAGGACAAACGGGACTCCCTGAAAGACTTTCGGCTTCCAGTCGTCAAACCGCATCCGATCGGGACCGTCATCACCGTCGTGAAACAGACCTTTGGTGCTGATGGCGGTGGCCACCTTCCCCAGAGGCAGTGGAACATACTTCCCCTTGCTGGTCAGGAATTCCAGCAGGTCTCGCATCTCCTCCTGCTTCATCTGACCTTCAAATCCTTCGGGCATCAGCGACTTGGAGGAGGCGGTGATCTTCTCGATCTCCTCGCGCTGCAACGTTTCCCTCTTCCCCTGCGTATTGATCAGCTCAATCGATGTCTTCGATTCACCAGCCAGCATTCCAGTCAAGACCAGACCATCCCCGGTCAGCACCGTGTAGGTCCGGAAGTTCCCTTCAACGCTGCGATTGGGGTCGAGAATGTGCGTCAGCAACTCGTGCTTCGGATGCACCGCCATACCCGTCAGATCAGGCCCGATCGCCTGACCTTCTCCGGAGTGCTGGTGGCAGAGGCTGCAGTGCTTGGTGAAGATCGCCTTACCCTGTGCCACAGACCCTTCCTGCTCGGTCAGCGGCATCCACTCTTCCAGCACCTTTTGTCGGTTGGCGTTGGGGACACCACCGACCATCGCCAAGAGCTCTGTGGCCGCCTTGCGGACCGATTCGTCGGGATGATCGCGAAGCGCCTGCTTCTGATCGAGCGACAGATCGGCCAGTTGCAACTTGCCATCGCCGATGGCCCCCAGCAGGGCTCGAGTGGTTTCTGGCCTTGCCATCAGGGTTCGAATCGCGGCAGACCGGGCGTCGGGAGTCAGTTCGGGCGCCTTGTCGACAATCGAGGGCCCTACCTCCTCAGCACGACTCTGCACCAGAGCCCCCAGGATTCCCAGGACCAGTGCCGGCGGTGTCTGTGGCGTGACCTGGTCCATCAACTGAGAGACCACGGCACTTTCACTAGGTTGGAGCGCGACCAGTTGCTCAGCCGCCTCGACTCGCAGCTTCAAATCCGCATCGGCATTGGAGAGCAAACCAAACAGCTCCTCCCCAATCTTCTTCAGCTGCTGGGCCATCGACTTGCCGCCCCAGCGAGATGCAAGCTGTGCCAGCATGCTCTTGCTGCCGATCGGCACCTGCTCCAAAACCGACAGCAGCGCATCAGCCGAAGTGCCATCCAGTTCGATGGCATGCTTCTCCGGCCACCCCTGGAAAAGTCCTTCCAAAATCGTTAGCCGTGCCTCAGGGTTTCCTTTGGCCATTGCTTGCATCAAGGCACCGATCGCATTGGCATCGGGTGATGTCCTGGCCAGATGCTCCCCAACGATCTTCAGTCGCTGCATGGCGCCTGCGGGAATGGTATCGCGCTGCACCAGCAGGGGGAGTACTTGAGCGGCATGGATGCTGGCGGCGCTGGTCCACGCATCCAGCAGCCATCGATCCTCTGCGACCGAATCATCGACCGACGCCAGCACCTGAGCCCCCTGGTCGACCGCAGCGGCATCGGACTGATGAAGCAGCGCTGCGAGACGGACCTGCGGATCGGAGTCTCCCATCGCCATCGGGGCGACGGCCGCCACCGCAGCAGGTTCGGCCGGTAGCACCTGAATGGCATTGCGTCGCACACCGGCAGCCGGATGCGCAAGCGCCCCGAGCACCGTGGCGAAAACTTCCTTTTGATTCGGCTGGATCAGCCCGAGACTTCGCAGAACCTGCAGGGCGTGCATCGCACCTGCATCGATCCCGATCGCATCAACCGCAGGGGTTGCAATCCGCTTCAACAGCGAGGTGACGACTGCCGGCGAACGATCCTGTCGCTCCTCCAGCAGCCGCTGGGCATCCAGGCGTCGACGCATCGTCGGATGGGAGAGGACGGCCACCAGTTGTTCGCTGGAAAGCTGCCCTAGCCCACGCGATGCCAGCTTGGACGCTTGCTCGGCCACCGCGCTCTGCGCTGCTTCTTCTCCCTCATACAGGACGCGATAGATTCGACCGTGCTTCTTGTCTCGCAATTCGCTCTCATAGGCATTGCCTCGCCCCGTCTTGAACCCCTGTGGGGTCGGGTTGTGCTGGACGATGTAGTTGTACCAGTCGATCACCCACATATTGCCGTCCGGCCCAACCTCCGCCATGATCGGCGAAGCCCATTCGTCGTCGCTGGCGATCAGGTTGAACGGATTGGTGCTGCGATATCCAGCACCGTCTCGATTCAACACAAAGGATCCGACCAAGTGTCCCGTCGGCTCGCAGACAAAAGCGATGCGATTCCACCAGCTCTTGGGATACTGTCGAGCGGTATACAACGAATGACCGGCGGCGGCGGTGTAGCCTCCATGGACATCGACCTGACGCACTTTGTCGGTGACGGGCTGGAATTTATTGGAATCGGAGATCATCGCCAGAGTGCTTGGGGCCCAACCCTTGACCCGTTCGTAGTATCGGTTGGGAATTGGCATGAAATTGCTTGGGTTCGCGTTGGCGGTCGACCCAAAGACCAACCCCTCTTCACTGAAGCCCAGCCCCCAGGTGTTGTTGTTGGTGGCTCGAATGAACTCCAACTCCCGCACGCGGAGCGTGTTTTGGTCGATCTCCGCTTCGAGCGGCTTGCCTTCCCCCAGCCACTCCACGGGCGCGGTGGGATCTGGCTTGCCAGGCTCCACACGGAATCGCCAAAAGCCCTGCCGGAAAGCCTGCTGGGGCTGTCCGTTGATGACGGGATGGGAGTCGTTGTAGCCCTGCATGGCCCAGATCCAACCATCCATCGCGTACTGGAAGTTACTGACCCCTCCGTGGGTATCGCCGATTGCCCAGCCGGTGATCAGTTCCTGGCGGATATCGGCCACGTCGTCTCCGTTGAGGTCTTTCAGATAGATCGTGGTCTGACCATCCTGGACCAGGGCACCGCCTCGGTAGATGACAATCGCTGTCGGGATGCTCAACCGCTCTGCAAAGACCTTTGAGCGATCGGCAACCCCATCTCCGTCGGAATCCTCGACGATCCGAATGCGGTCTCGCCCCTTCCCCTCGGGCTGCAATTCATTCGGATAGTCGACGGTCTCACAAACCCACAGCCTGCCCCGTTCGTCCCAGTTCATCGCGATCGGCTTGCCCTGAAACATCGGCTCACTAGCCCAAAGACTGGCGGTGAAATCGACTGGTGTTCGATAGTGTTTCTGCGATTCCTCCGGACTCAGCGGTTCCTGCATCATGTTGAGCGGCTTGCCCTGCGTACCCCACCGCTCACCAGGGCGGTAGTTCGGGATCTGAGCTCCAACGTCCCGGTAGGTGAACTCGGCGACATCGGTCTTTGCGGGCTGGATGGCTGGAACGGGAAACCGCGAGGTATCGGCGTAGGCACCTGCTTCGGCTGGGTCTTTGCCACAAGCCCATCGGATCCCACGTTCCACCAAATTGAGGAACCCTTCTTGCTGCCAAGTGCGGGTGTCGTGCCCCCAAGCGGTGTAGAAGACGCGGCCTTTTCCGTGGGTACGGACCCATGTCCAGGGTTCTTCTTTGTTTCCGCGAGCCTGACCACCTTGGCGGCGAACTTCCAGAACCGTCCGGTCCTTCGTGTTGTGCATGTGGTGGACGTAGGTTTCGTCCCAGGAGCGGAACCCATCAAACCCCTGCATCACCGGATGCTCGGGAGCCACGATGACCGTCTCAAATTCCTCCCCACCGTGCGACTGAAACTGCGCGCCGCAAAGTGCGATGTACTCCGGTGAATTGCGAAAACAATAGGTGGCGCAGTGAATCGGGATAAAGCCCTTTCCCGAAGCGACGAAATCGAGCAGTGCCTTTTCCTGATCGGGTTCGATGTTGTCGATGTTGGCGTAGATCAGCAGTCCATCGAAGCCCTTCAGCTTGTCGGGGTGCAGCGACCCAACCTCTTCGGTGTAAGTCAGCTCGATTCCCTTCTTCCTCAATGCGGGAACCAAGCGACCGGCCAAGTCAGCCGGACGGTGGTGCCCCTTGTCCCCAAGGAACAGCACCGACAAAGGTTCAGCGGCTTGGGATGCGGGCACCCACAGCCCGACCATCACCGCCAAGAACCAGAACAGAACAACCAGTCTCTTAGTCATCCGAAGTTTCCTCGTCTAAGGTCTTCTTGCAAAAGCAGATGAGGGTCAGCCACTGGAGTTTCGCCAGCCATGCCACCCTGATTCGACCGAAATCGAACGACTTGCTTCACCGCATGGGGTGCGGCCTCGGTTTACCCGAGCGTGAATTCTGGGAGGCGAACGATCTGCCCACCCTGCTGCGTGCTCTGGTGCGCGCAGATCCCAACGCAGGTCCAGTTTGCGCTGGTCACTGCATTGGGCCAGGGGTCTCGATTCTGCGACAAAGCAGAAAGGAACTCGTTCACCAAGTGCGGATGCGAACCGCCGTGCCCACCACCCTGAATGAACGATAGATGGTCGGCGTCCTGGATCGAACGAGTGAACTGGCGGACCTCGGGTGGCAACAGGTGGGCGTAGTCGGGAACTTCCACTTTCGAAGCAATCTGCGGCTCGGGAAGTTTCGCGGTGTGCAAAATATGGGGCTCCCCTTCCACCAACGACCACTCAAAGCTCTTCTTCGTCCCGTAGACATCAAAGCTTTCGCGATACTGCCTCGCGGTGTCGAAGAGAAATCTCCAGATGTGCGCGGCCACGTCGGAATTGCGGATCTTGATATGGCACGATTCGACGGCATAGGAGTTGCCCGACTTCTCGGCCAGCTCCTTGCGGATCGTTCCCGAACCGAAGCACGAAACGTATTCCGCTCGCCCATCGACCAAGCCAAGTACCGGGCTGACGACGTGCGTCGCATAATGCATCGGAATCATCCGCTCCCAGTACTCCGGCCAGCCATCCATATCCTGCGGATGCGATGCCGCCATGTACTGAATCTTGCCAAGCTCACCCTTCTGGTACATCTCCTTGAGAAATAAAAATTCCCGGCTGTAGACCACCGTCTCAGCCATCATGTACTTGAGCCCCGTGTCGGCCACCGCTTGGCAAATCTGATCGCATTCCTCGATCGTCGTCGCCATCGGCACCGTGCACATCACATGCTTGCCGGCTCGTAGCGCCCTAAGACTCATCCAGGCATGATCGGGAATCGGGCTGTTGATGTGGACAAAATCGATCTGGGGATCTTCTAGCACCTGATCGAACTCGGTGTATCGCTTGGCGATCCCGAAATGATCCCCCACCTTGTGCATCTCCGATTCGTTCCGACGACAAATCGCCTCCACCTGCCCTAGCGGGTGCTTCTGATAGATCGGGATGAACTCGGCTCCAAATCCAAGACCCACCATCGCCACACGGTACGGCTTCTGCGCTGCCATGGAAAAATCACCCTTTGCAAGGAGAGGAAGGAAGTCATGGAAAGGCGATGGATCGTGACGCCAGCCATCTCACGCCAGTCTCGAAGGCTCTGAATCACCTTTTGAGCCTACCGATCGCCCTGGCTGACTCCATGAGAAAATGCGTAATTCCTATAAGATTTTTTACCAATTTCAGCTCCGGGCTTCCAGCCATTTTCCTGAGCTCTGCTGTTTTGCGGGGCTCGCAGGTGGGGTCGGAGTACAATGGACTCGAAGGCGATTCCATCTGCCCTAGGGAAAGCGATCTCCATCGGAGAAAGAGACAGTAGGCTGCGGAAGCCTCCGGGAGCAAACGCCGTGGACTGGTTTCTGTTTGGGCTCATCCTCCTCTTGATCGCTCACCTGGTGATCCATGCGATCTGGCGTGGATGTTCCAAACTGATGCGTGCGGTCTCCGGCATGCGGTGTCGACGCTGCAATGCGGTTCAGGAATGGGATGGGCTTTGCCTGCCCTGCGCTCGTCGAACCCAACTGTCGAGTGCGAGTTGGCAGGACGACCTGGAAGCCGCTAAGCGATTGGCTCAGTGGTCGGCCACTCACCGCATGCTACCGTCCGACCAGCAGCGATCTCTCATCGAATCGCTCGATCGAATCGAAAAGGGAGAAATCCCACCGGGGGGACACCTAGAACGTCCTACCTCCGCTTCGAATCTCGCGGCCTCTCCCCCCGCCACTCAGCCATCAATCGACCAGGCACGCTCGACGACTCCTTCGATCGGCCTGCCGATCCCTCAGCCTACCGCCAGCCAAGCTCAAGCAACGGCCGCCTCATCGGGTGCTTTGCATCAGGAACCTCATCCTCTGGATGCACCCCAGTCACCTACGGAGCCATCGGCAAGGCGCCCAAGGCAATGGGTTGGGCAGATGCTTCAGGCCTTCATGGAACGGTCCAACATCCGATGGATCGAGCTAATTGCAGCGGCGCTGATCGTCGTCTGCTCGGGTGGTTTGGTGATCAGCCTCTGGGCACCTCTTTCCAGCGCCAGCCGTTTTTTTCCATCGCTGGTGTTCATGGTCGCTACGGCAGCCGTTCACGGCGCTGGCCAGTACACTTTGCGCACCTGGAAGCTGAAGGAGACGTCTCGCGGCATCCTACAGATCGGCTTGCTGTTGATCCCGCTAGCGGTCATGACTGGCATCCTTCTATCACGCCGACATGGCACCCCATCGATCGACATTCCATGGCTCGCCGCACTCCTGACTGGCACCTTGGTCTACGGTCTACTTGCCAGTACGGCCGCGAGGGCTCTCTTTGGATATTTCTGGAAACCCGCTGCCATTTCCAATCTCTCCTGCAGCCTCTTGTTGATTCCCATCGCGATGAGTCGGTCGAGCCAAGTGACATCCCTCTGGACATGGCTTGGGATAGGCATCGGACTTCTGTTCGCATGGCCGATGGCGCTGCGTGCCATCAGGCGCCAGCGAAGAGACGGTGCCTACTATGGCCGTCAACTCGCCGTGGCCACTCAGGTCTTCGTTCCACTGGCCATCCTGCTGGGGTTCTCCTGGCTGCAGCAAAGACAACTTTCAGCGATCGATCCATGGTGGTGGTCTGCCACCACGCTCTTCCTTGGCAGCGCGGGGGCCTGGGCACTGGCCAGCAGCGACCTTTCGATCCTTCCTTTTTCCAACTCCAGCCGATTGCCTCAGGAAGATCGGATCGCGCACGAAAAAGCTGGGATCGATCCAAGCCTGTGGCGACTGGGAATCGGTACCGCAGGCGCCACCTTGCTGATGGCCTCACTAAGCTGTCTGGCGCAGATCGGTGTGACCCGCGAGCCACTTCTGGGGGCGCTGGCAGCCGGCGCGTGCTGGTCGACGACGCTTGGCTGGCTTGCCGGCCGCCGCGGCTTGGCATCGATCGGAACTCTGATGTCGATCCTGCTGATCGCCATGCTGTTGCAATGGGGGCTGGATGCATGGCCCAACGGAATGATGGCGGGCTGGATCGCATGGCAGCGAGTCGCCGCCATCGGATCGATCGCGATGGCGACGCTGCTGGTTGGATGCATTCTGCTTCGGGCGATCCCTGCCAGCGATCCTCCGTCGCAGCCTCAATCGGTTCGCCTTCTGCCATCCACCCAGGCACTTTGGGAAGGAAGTCTGACGCGCCGGTCGCTTGTCGAGTGTGCCATGTTGGCTGCTGTGGCGGCTCTCATCCTCTGCACACTCCTGGCCCTGGTGGCATTGATCCATCCAGAAAGCCAACCGCCCCACGGCGGCTATTGGGCGGCACCTGTCGTCTTCCTTGCAGGACTGGCCACGATCGCCCTTTTGCTCCTTGCGCCAGGTTTATCCGTCACGGCAATGTCGATTGGCATCAGCTTGAGCTGGGGCATGACGCTTCTAGCGGTCTTCTTCTTCCCCTGGCCACAGCGAGGTCCATGGGATCCAGTCCAGCCACTGGAATCGTTCAAGGGCCTAGCACCCAAGGGGCTGGCGACCGCATTGTCTTGGGTGTTGGTCGCTGCAATGACCAAGTTCTTTGCAGCACTCCGCAGGACCGATCTATGGCGGCCTCAAGCAGGTCGATTGGTGAGCGAAGGTGCCATCGTCCTCGGACTCCTCAGTTCCTCCATGCTAGTCGATTGGACCGGTGAGGATCTTCATCGCGCAGTCCATTTCGGTTGGGCATTGCCCGTCCTGCTGCTGGGCTGCTGGTGGATCGAGCCGAAGGGATCGATCCGGGAACTGATGATTTCCATGGCGATGCTTTGGACGATGCTTGCGTTCCACCAAGTCGCCAGCGACCAAGGAATTTGGAGAGCCTATCCCGATGTCGTCAACCTTTGGCTTCACTTTGGAATGCTTGGGATCGTTCTGATCGGAAGTGACTGGTTGATCCAACGACTGAGAGAGAGAATTTCCTGGCCGCCACTGCATGAGAGGGAGTGGTGGGAAACGATCTCCGTCGCTGCAGCACTGCTCATCGTGGCCATCGCCGCATCCTCTTTGATGGGGGCGATCCGATCCTGGACAACCAGTCTCAACCTCTTTCCTGATCCTTTGCAAACCGCTCGACCGCTAAGTCTTTCGGCGGAATCGCTCTACCAATCGACCTCGATTGCCATGGTTGTCATTCTGATGCTTTCGGTCTGGTTGATCCGATACCGCAGGAACAGTCGTCTGCAGGCGCTACGACAGCTTAGTGCGCTCCTTCCTTGGAGCCTGGCGATGATTCCAGCGATGCTGCCTCCAGCCTCGCTTGGGATCAGCATCATGCTCTGGAGTCTGGCGGCTATTGGGATCGCACTGGCAACGCGGCGAACACCCGCAGGCCGTTCGATCGCCTCGGGCATGGGATGGATCGACGATGGTTCGGCGGATCCGGCCCTATCGAGCGAGAGTGCGTGGCCGATCGCCGAGCATCTGGTCTTTGCATCGATCGTTCTTTTCAGTGGACTTCTCTGGTGGGCAGGCTTTGACCTTCCGGCACTTGCAAGCTGGAGCTTTGGGGCGGAGGGGAACCCTTGGACATTACGTCCCTGGTACAGTCGCGCCGGGACGGTGGCTCATGGCTTGGCACCGCTTCTGGCCCTTGTCTCCATGCGATGGTGGTGGGCGCGCCAACACGATCCGGACGGACGCCGATACAACTTGGAATCTGCCAGCCAATGGCTGGCCTTTGCAATCGCGGCCTTTCTGCTGGCGGTTGATGGCGTGATGAGGCTCCCTGCGATGACCCAATGGGCCTACGCTCTGTTGGCTTGCGCCACCGGCCAGAGTCTGGTGGCGATGGCACTCAGTTGGTTTCATCCGGAGTCCAAAGATCGCTTGCAGGAACATAGCAGCAGCCCATCGTCGACACCAACGGCCGATTCGATCCCAGCCTTGGCGACTCGCATGGCCACTGCTGGCTTGCTGCTGCTGGCGATCGTTGCCACTCTCGGTTCCATGGTCCTGCTGGAGGTATCCAGAGGCAAGCCGATCGCAATTGACCTGGGAAGTCCCAGGGTGCTGACTAGCGTCCTGATCGTTCTGACGGGATCGGGATGGATGTGGTGGGCTGGAAGAGTTCGAAAGAAGTCGTTTTCGTGGGCGCTACCGATCGCCACCCTGACGCCATTTCTCCCGTTGGCCTGGATGCACGGCGTCGATGAAGGATGGTGGTCCCCCCGCTCCTTCGCAGGTCTCTCGGTGGTCAACCCGCTGCCGCTGCTACTGGCGGGATGGTCTTTGGCGCTTGGTGTCGGAGCTTTGCATCGAAGCGATCGCCGTTCGGAAATACGGCGGTTTGGATCGTCGGCTGGCGATCTGGAACGGGGATTCTGGTGGCTCCTACTTATCGCCGCATCGATCTTCGCTGCATCGCAGGCCGTCGCTCCAACCCATTCGATTGCGTTCTGGTTCCTGATGCTCTTTGCGGCGATTGCGGTGCTGCGAGGCGTGTGGCTTGGTGAGGCAGCACCTGGGCACGCAGGAGCGTTTATCGCTGCGAGTGCGATCACGCTGACCAAAGGGCCGATCCTCGGCTTGACTCTTCCGCTCCCCGTCTCCATTTTGCTGGCCCCACTGGCGGCGGGACTGCTTCACCGCACCTTATGCATCGATAGACAAATCAAGAATCACTTCCTTCCGCTCGCCGTGGCCGAAGGTCGCTTCATCGATCAGACTGCCAGCTTCCATGTGCCATTGGTCATCCTGCTGGCCACTGCGTGGATCGCCATCCCGTGGCTTCCACAGATGATCTGGCTCTACAACGAGAAGGGATGGTTGCTGGCTCTTTCAGGATTCAGTCTCCTTCTGGCTTCTTGGCGGCTTACCGACGCGCGATCGATCCATCCCCTGCTGTCGATCTACTGCAGTGTGCTGGCCCTGGTTGCATCCTTGTCGCTATGGACACACCAGCAGCTTCAGCTTCCCTCCGATCTCATCTTTCCTATGTGGGCCCTGGGATGCGTACTGGCGATGGCGATGCTGGCGGGGACCCTTCGCGACGCGATCGTCCACCCCGGAAGATCGATTCCTTGGAACCGACTTGGCATGCCAGCACCCAGCTCGGAGGAACTCGAACACACGCGTCGCTGGATGGTGACTTGTCACATGGCCGCGGGGCTCCTTCTGGTGATTCCCTGCCTCCTTCTGGTGCTGGAATACCATCCACTCTGGACTAAACGGTTCATTGCTATGCTGCCGGCTGCATCGGCGATCGCCATCCTTCCGATTGCGATCGACTCCCGCCGCCCTTGGGAAAAGTTTGCGGGGCTCTTTCTGGGATCGATCGGCGCGGTGCTTCTTTCCTGGTCCGACCTGAACCTGGACCAGACCGCTTTGGTGACGGTCCAGGAACCGCAGTCCTGGTGGCAAGGCTATCTGGCCTACGCACGACTGATGCGAGCTCTGATGGCTTTCGTGGCCATCAGCTGGCTGTATCGCTTGGTAGCGCAGACTCGCCCCGCCACCAGCGACGACGCCAAGCGCGTCATGCAGGCTAGCTTGGCACTTCTTCTCCCGATCGGATTGGCCAGCCTCTGGGTGGTGAACGGCTATCTGACACCGCTGGTGGGCTGGCCTAAGTGGAGCCTGGGTGGAATCCCGCTTGGAATCGGCTTGGCAGTGATCGGCACCTGGATTGCCATGGCATGGCGACTGCTGGCGATTGCCACGCATCCGGTTGGCTACGAAGCGGCGCTTTCCATCGGGCAGCGACAGGCTGCCTTCTATGGTTTTGAAGGAACGCTGTTCGCCATAGCAATCGCCTTGCGGGCTCATTTCCCAGACTGGTTCGGCGGCTGGCTGACCCAGTGGTGGCCAATTCTGGTTTATCTGGCAGCGATGGCAAGCATCGTCATCGGAAAGTTCTGGCTGAATTCGGACCGATCGATCCTGCGAGAGCCGATCGAGCGGACGACGGTGCTATTGCCGATCGTCCCGTTGGTCGGAATCTGGTTGGGCGATTCTTATCCGAATCGATTGATCGACTGGCAGGAACCTTTTCCGTTCGCCATGCTGCTGCTTCTAGGAGCCGCTCTTTACGGCATGGAAGCACTGCGACACAATCATTCGGGTTTGAAGTGGTTGGCGGGTCTGCTTGGAATGGCCGCGTTCTGGGTATCGCTCTCCAGCAACCCGACACTAGCATTTTTCCAACATCCACAGCTCTGGATCATCCCCCCTGCGATCGTTGGTCTGGTGCTGCTGGAAACCAATCGCCGTCAGCTTTCTCCATCCGCCCTCGTGCCGGCTCGCTACGCTCTGCTGCTATCGATCTACTGTAGTAGCACATTCGAGATGATGGTCCGCTCGTTCGGCATGCAGTTCTGGTCTCCCATTCTCCTGCTGACATTTGCCGTGCTGGGGGTTTTGCTTGGAGTCGCACTGCGCATTCGCGCGTTCCTCTACTGCGGCAGTCTCTTTGTCGCGATCGGGCTGGTCGGCATGGTCTGGCATGCACAGCGGGCCATCGATCAGATCTGGCCTTGGTGGGTCTTTGGGATCTGCCTGGGGATCTGCCTGATCGTCTTTTTAGGTTGGATGGAGAAGAATCGTGCGAAAATGGCGGCCTATCGCGAAGCCCTCAGGCGTTGGGAACCTTGAATCGCTCGCGTTCGCCCGAACGTGACCAGCCCCTGAGGGGAAGCCAATCGGATGGCCGACCCCTCTGGCTTAGGTGGCAAAGATTGCCGATTCCTCCAAAGAAGATGCCCCTGCGTTTCGCTGAAGAGGTTTTTCCCCAGAACCACTGCACTCGCACCTTTGCCGCTCCGATGTTGTGCTAGTTGAGGGGGCCGCGGGAGGCGACTTTCCTTTTTTGAATTCGCCTGGATGGCAGGGATGCCGATCGGATCTGCCACCGCGACGATCGCCCATGCCACCCGTTTGTTTGGACCCTCCGTCGCTCGATCGATCGCATCGCTGGGATAGCCAGCTGCTCTCCGCCATGGTCTATCTGATCGCTTCGATATCGGCCCTAGGTTGCTCCCAGTGGAAGCACGACCTCTGGTTCGATAGCCATCCCGACTGGAAATCGATTTCCCTGCGATCTCCCAGGGGGAATAGCGAACCGGTTTTGGATAAGGCATTGCAGTGCGCTCGGCTGGCAGCGGCCCGAGAACTTCGCTCCGACCCCAAAGCGGTCGATCTTTTTGCAACCTCCTGCACGCTTGCCTGGCAGGCGATGGGCCGTGCCATCGACGACCGGTCGCGTTGGGAAAAAGCGCTGCAGGCCTATCACCAGTCGCTGGAAGGATTGCTTCGCGCAGGACGAACGTGCGGTCGATGGCGACCAGGTCAGGGGATTGAGCTTTGCGACGCCAAAGGACAGACCTCGCTGATCGCGATGTCCCCCCAGGACGGTCCCTGGAAAGCCACGGACCACATGCAGATCATCCCGGTGGGTTCCTACCACAGCAAGCGAAATGAGTCCAAGCGAGTGGAAGGGTTCGGGGTACCCATCGTCGCTGTGCGGTTGCAGTCGAGCGAAAAAGTGACCGACCAAGATACCCCCGACTCCATTCGGATCGACTGTCCGGCACGGCCGGAAGAACGCTTTCTGCTGGAGCGAGCCAGTTGGGATGCCACGGTGGTCTTCCGACCCGATCGCTTCTCGGAGGAAGTCGACCAGCCGGTGGCAAGTGGCACCCTGGAGATCTATCGGCCAGTCTATCGCGATCGCGCTCTGGGACCACGCGTCGATCTATCTTTGGCTTCTGCCCCTGGAGCTCAGCAGGCATGGAACAGCACCCAGGACCCACAATTGCAGGGCTTTCTGGAGCAATTCTTGCGCCCGGAAGACCCCACCGCTCGCCGTGGCCTCATCATGATCGAACCGTACCAGCCAGGGAAGATACCTGTCGTCTTCACCCATGGACTGCTCTCCAACCCACAGACTTGGCAGCCCGTGCTTCTGCAATTGCAGCACAATCGTTGGTTCCAGGAACGATTTCAGATCTGGGGTTTCGGCTACGGTTCGGGCGAACCATTTCTGGAGAGTGCTGCCGAACTGAGAAAGGAACTGGCTGAGGCGCATGCGACGATCGACCCCAGTGATTCGGATGCAGCCCTGCAGCAAAAGGTCCTGGTCGGACACAGCATGGGGGGCCTGATCTCCAAGCTGCAAGGAATCGACCCGGAAGACCATCTTTGGAACGCCGTTGCGCAAGGACCCTGGGATTCCCTTCAAGCCGATCCGCAGCTGAAGGAACGGCTGTCGGCGGCTTTCTTTTTTGAACCCAATCAAAAAGTCAGTCGCATCATCTTCATCGGGACACCGCACCAAGGTGCGAAGATGGCACAGCAGACCGTGGGCAGGCTTGGTTCCCTGCTAGTGGACTTCCCGGAGGAAGACAAAGAACGATTCGAGCAGTTGGTGCGCGACAATCCGGGTCTATTCCGCCCCGAGATCGCTCGACGATTCCCAACCAGCATCGACATGCTCCGTCCCGATGGAGAAGTCCTGAAGACGCTCGCCGAAATCCCACTTGCCGATGGCATCATCGGTCATTCGATCGTCGGCGATCTGGGCCCATGGCGCGTCGTGGAACCGGGAGACGGCGTTGTGCCTCTCACCAGCGCTCGATGGGATGGGGTCAGCAGCGAACAGATGGTGCCCCAGTGCCATGAGGAGTTGCATCGCGATCCGAGGTCCGTGGCCGAACTGCTTCGTATTCTCCGGGAAATCGCGGAGTAGCTCTCCACCGCAATCCCCGTAGCCATCAATTGCCAGATGGTAGATGCGCTAGAATCAACGTCAACC
>JBJSWM010000101.1:0-1037 GCA_046085865.1 Pirellulaceae bacterium | reverse complement strand
ACCGAGGGTTGCAGGTTCGAATCCTGCCGGGTGTACTTGAAATGAGTCAGCAACGCCATCTGATTTGTGCTGCAGTGGATCTCTCTGCGATCCATTTTCTACCCGTCAGGAAGACCCCATGAGAATCTGGTCCAGCTCTCGACTGGAGATGACTCATTAGCGATTCGAAACACCGGCTGCCTAGCTGCCTGTGTGCTGTTCTTTGGAACTAGGTTCTACGTGACTTTTCCGACCATCCGAGAGCAAGGGTTCTTTGGTGAATCCGTAGATTCTTTGGGCTCAGGGCCTCCACGGATACGCAACTTGAAATGCTCGAATTGCGGCCCAATCCAGAGGCACGCTACCAGCCGTCCGATGGCCGGCAACCCTTGCGATTCGGGACGAAGAACAAAAAAACGGCGACCGGTTGTTTCCGGCCGCCGTTTCTTGATTTCGACTTTGTCGCTGCCTAGTTTCTAGATCGGGCTAGAAGGTCAGCGTCAGTCCCAAAGTGACTCCGTGCAGCAGCAGGGAGTCGTTGACAAACTGCGGCTGGGGAGCGATGGGCGTTCCAAGGATATTGAAGATGTCGATGTTGGTATCGATCTGATTTCCGGCCAAAGCGACATCCGAGAAGTACATCATCCCATATCCGACGTCGAAGCGTGCCGAGCGGCAGAGTTGGTAACCGAGCTTGAAGTCGAGCATCGGGACGAAGGCGAACTGGTTTCGCGTGGCGGTGCCGATGTTGGACTTTTGAGCGAACAGGCCGCGGTTGGCTGTGACCATCGGCTGACTCGGCTGAGCATCGGAGTAAGAGCCAGCGACGCGAACCGTTTGCTCCATGTCTCCCAACCCAAAGCGTGCCGACGAGCTGATGCGCCAGCGGCGACGAGCGTGCTCCGACTGCAATCCGATCGTTCCACCCTGGAAGACATTTTCGCCGGTGAACCGGTCGGTGGTTCGGAAGACCGTTTTGTTGGGAATGCGATTGGTGATCCCATCCACTAGCAGTGTGTCGAGTGTCAGGGAATCGTTGATCTCCGTGTAGAGACAGC
>JBJSWM010000100.1:0-2214 GCA_046085865.1 Pirellulaceae bacterium | reverse complement strand
ACTGCATATGACCCGCCCTCCCTGCTCGTGCCTCGCGACCCTCCCAAGGGGAGGGTGAAGTAGGGTTGGGCGATACAACTGCAAATGACCCGCCCTCCCCGCTTGTGCCTCGCGACCCTCCCAAGGGGAGGGTGAAGTAGGACAGGGTGATGACACGCCCCTTGCTGCCGAAATACAGTACCAAAATACGATTCGGAATCTGCATTCTTTTCCAGCGAGACGTTGTCATGGCGATTCGTTTTCATTTGTTTGCTTTCGTGGCGTTGATGCTGGCTTCCCAAGCGATCGGAGCCGATTGGGCTCAGTTTCGCGGAGGGAGTCAGATGAGCCATGTGGGTGCCTCGAGCGCTCCGGTGTCGTGGGCCAAGGGAACGACACCCGCATGGCGTACGGAGATCCCAGGTTCTGGATGGTCGCAGCCGATCGTCGCTCAGGGAAAAATCTTCTTGACGACCGCCATCTCCAAGACCCCCGACAAACCGAAGGGCATGATGGGCGGGGTGATGGACCCCAGCACGATGGGCAAGCCTGCCATGCCGAAGGATCCAATTCAGTTTGCGGTGATCTGCTTCGATCCCAAGAGCGGTTCGATTGTTTGGCAGAAGGTGGTTGCCGAAGCGATTCCCACCACGGGCAAGCATGCCTCGAATACCTACGCCACGGAGACGCCTTGTGCATCGAGCGACACTTTGTATGCGTACTTTGGAGCCATTGGGCGCGTTGCAGCGATGGACTTCGAAGGAAACATCAAGTGGACGCAGGACTTCGGTCCCCAGCCAACCAACAACCAGTTTGGCACTGGCGCTTCGTTGGTCTTGTTCGATGACGCATTGGTGGTTCAGCGCTACAATGAGCAGGAAGGCAAACTGCTCTGCCTCAACACCTCCGACGGATCGACTCGTTGGACTGCCGAAAGGTCACCGGGAACCTCCTGGGCAACGCCGATCGTCTGGAGCAATCAAGGCCAGCAGCAGGTGGTTGCGGCGGGGCAAGGAATGGTGTTGGGCTACGACCTGAAGAGCGGGGAAGAGCAATGGCGGCTGGGTGGACTTGATACTTCGTTTTCTTGTTCGTTGGTGGCCGATGAAAGTGGTGTCTACATCGGCACCAGCAGCCCAGGTAGTAGCGCGCCAATCTGTGCCGTTCGCTCTGGCCAGAAAGGGGATCTGACGCTGCCCAAGGGTGCCAAATCGAGCGAGTCGGTTCTTTGGGCCAAGACGAAAAGTGGAGCGGGGATGCCATCGCCTGTCCTCGTTCAAGGACTGCTCTATTACTTTGGAAATACGATCACCTGCTACGACGCCAAGACGGGCGAGG
This sequence comes from Pirellulaceae bacterium, assembly GCA_046085865.1. Classification (GTDB taxonomy): domain Bacteria; phylum Planctomycetota; class Planctomycetia; order Pirellulales; family Pirellulaceae; genus JBEISR01. The sequence continues at coordinate 897 of JBJSWM010000100.1, read as the reverse complement.
AGAAGTTCCGCAAGCGGATGCCTGGAGGCACCCTGGCGGCTGGTTGCCCACTGGTGATCGGCGATCAGATTCTAGTGGTCAACGAACGTGGCACCGTGGTCACCCTTCGGTCGGGCAGCGAGTACGTCGACCCGCAGGAATCGGAAATCGCTGCAGAGGGTGAGTTTTTCTGGGCGACCCCCGCAGCGATGGACCAAGCCCTTCTGGTTCGATCGTCGGCAGCGCTTTATTGCTTTGGGACACCTTAGTCGTTTTTTTGGTCAGATCCTGACGGTGGTGCGGAGTGTGACGATCCCCGCACCAAATCCGATCAGGAAAGAGGATCGCTCGCCCTTCAAGGATTTGACGGAGGAGCTAAACTTTCACCGAAGAGATACCGATCGTGGGCATGCAGGATGCGCAAGCGGTTATCCCTAGAGAGGCTCTAGGCAGTTGTTTTTTGGGTGAGGGAAAGGGCGATGGTTCGAAGCTTCTTGATCACCGGTTTGTTGGTGTGCGTCATGGCGATGTCGGGGGAAGCCCGTGAGCCGGGGTGGGACTGGCGCGTGGTGACCTTTGGAGACCAAAGGGAGAAGATTCAAGACACGCCGATCCTGGAAAGGGATTATCGACCGTTGCATTTTTATGGGAATACGGTTCGGAGGATGCACTACCGCGGTAGTCCGTTGCCTTTGCCCAAATCGCCCGTTGCACCGCGCACCCGCACGAACCGCTAAGAACTTTCTTTGCAGGTCCGTCAGCCGGTGGGGTAGCGGGGAAAATGAGCCCCACTCCGGCACGATGCAGCCGAAGGCAGTCGCGTCGACTTTCATGTGGAACGGCGCAACCGGTTGGCTTCCTATCGGCTAACGACTCCTACTGGAGGTCGTGCACCCTGCTAAGGCGGTGGGAGAGACT